>NZ_CYTY01000006.1:33544-43282 GCF_001298995.1 Achromobacter sp. 2789STDY5608615 | reverse complement strand
GTGTCGCCGCCGTCATGCATGGGCGTTTCGATGATACCCGGGGCGACGGCGTTGACGCGGATATTGTGCGGCGCCAGTTCCAGCGCCAGCGCCTGCGTCGCCTGGTTCAGGCCGCCCTTGACCAGCACCGGCAGCAGCGCCGGCACCTGCTGCTGCGGCTGCAGCGCGATGCTGGCGGTGATGTTGACGATGTGCCCGCCGCCGTGGGCGGCCATGTGGGCGGCGGCTTGCTGCGACGGGTAGAAGAAGCCCTTGAGATTGGTGCCGAACAGCGCGTCGGCGTCGTCGGGGGTGTATTCACCCAGCGGCTTGGCGATGAAGATGCCGGCATTGTTGACGAGCACGTCGACCTTGCCAAAGGCCTGCGTGGCGCGGTCGAACAGGGCGCGCGCGGTGTCGGGGTGGCCGATGTCGCCGGCCACGCCCAGGAAACGCGGCGGATTGCCCAGCTGGCGGGCGGCCTGCGCCAGGCGCTCGGCGCTGCGGGCATTGCCCACGACGTTGTCGCCGCGCTCCAGATAGGCGCGGGCGATGGCCAGGCCGATGCCGCTGGAGGCGCCGGTCACGATGATGGTCTTGGGTTGCTTGGACATGTGTGGACTCCGAGATAAGAGGGGGTAGCGCCACTCTACTTATGACTCGAAACGTGATAAACACACCAAATATCAAATCAATGAATACATCGTGTAATGAATAGGGGCCTGCCATGCAACGCCGTTTCGAAGACCTGATGCTGGGCAGTGTCGAACTGTTCTGCCTGGCGGCCGAACTGCAGAGTTTCACCGCCGCCGCCAATGCCGCCGGGGTGACGCCGGCCGCGGTCAGCCGGTCGGTGTCGCGGCTCGAAGAACGGCTGGGCGTGCGCTTGTTCGTGCGCACCACGCGGCAGATCCGCCTGACCGCGGCGGGCCAGCGCTACATGGAGCAATGCCGTTCGGCCCTGGCCCTGCTGAACGAAGCAGAGCGCGAAGTCACCGGCCAGCAGGCCGAGCCGGCCGGCAAGCTGCGCATCAGCCTGCCCACGCCTTACGCGCATCATCGCGTGCTGCCGCTGCTGGGCGAGTTCCGCCAGCGCTACCCGCTGGTGCAGGTCGATGTCCACATCAGCAACCGCAACATCGACTTTGCCGAGGAAGGCTACGACCTGGCGATCCGGGGACGCCTGCCGCCCGATTCCAATTTGGTGGCGCGCAAGCTCGAGGACGCGGAGATGGTGCTGGTCGCCGCGCCCGGCTACCTGCGGCGGGCGGGCACGCCGCGCACCCTGGACGATCTGCGGGAGCACGACTGCATCCAGTTCGAACTGCCCAGCACCGGTCGCAACATTCCCTGGATCTTCATGCGCGATGGCCGACAGATCGAGGTGCCGACGGCAGGCGGCACCAGCTGTTCGGGCGACGTGCTGGGCGGGGTCAGCCTGGCGCGCCATGGCGCCGGATTGTTCCAGGCCTATCGCTTCTCGGTACAGGACGACCTGCGGCGCGGCGATCTGGTTGAAGTCATGCAGGCATTCGGCGGCGCTTCGCGCGCATTCACCCTGCTTTATCCCCATGTGCGCCACGTGTCGCTGCGGGTGCGGACGTTTGTGGATTTCCTGCTGGAGCGCCTGCGCCAGTGAGCGTCGCGCGGCGCTGCGCCCGCTGGCTCAACCACACGCTGCCCACCACGATCGCCATGCCGGCCATCTGCGCCGCGCTCAGGCGCTGGTCGAGCAGGGCCCAGCCCAGCAGCACCGCCGAGACCGGACTCAGGAAGCCCAGCGACGACACCACGGCGGGCTCCAGGCGCGCGATGCCGCGGAACCAGATCACGTAGGTCAGCGCCGCGCCGATCAGCCCCAGGTAGGCGATACCCAGCACGTTGAGCGCGGTCACCGGCGGCAGCGCGGGTTCGGCCAGGAGCGCCACCGGCAGCAGCAGCACGCCGCCCGCCGTCAGCTGCCACGAAGTGAAGGTCAGCGCCGACACCGGCGGCTGCCAGCGGCGGCTCAGCACCGTGCCCAGCGCCATCGACGCGGCGCTGGCCAGTCCGGCGGCCACGCCCACCGGATCCAGCGCCGCCTTGGGGCCGAGCACCAGCAGCGCCACGCCGCCGATGCCGGCCAGCGCCGCCAGCACCGCCAGTCCGCGCACCGGCGTGCCCAGCAAGGCGCGCGCCAGCAGGATCACGACCAGCGGCTGGATCGCGCCCAGGGTCGCGGCCACGCCGCCCGGCAGGCGGTAGGCGGCCACGAACAGCAGCGCCCAGAACACGGAGAAGTTCAGCGCGCCCAGGATCGCGGTGCGCAGCCACCAGATGCCGTGCGGCAGCTGGCGCACGGCCAGCAACAGCAGCAGGCCGGCGGGCAGCGCCCGCAGCATCGCCACCGTCAGCGGATAGCCCTGCGGCAGCATCAGGGTAGTGACGACATAGGTGCTGCCCCAGATGGCGGGGGCGGCGGCGGTCAGGAGCAGGTCGGCGCTGCGGGACATGGCGGGATTCCTTCAGGCCGGCTGGCGCCAGGGAGGGCGGGCCGGCAGCTTCGATACCGACAGGCTAATTGAATCGCCATCGAACGATAATATCGATTCCGGTCGCGACATCATTCACTGGCAGTAAATAAAAAAAGGGCCGTCCCATGGATCATCTCACCGCGCTCAAGGTCTTTCGCCAGGTGGTCGAGCAGGGCGGGTTCGCCGCGGCCTCGCGCCAGTTGCGCCTGTCGCCCGCGGCCGTCAGCAAGAACATCGCCGAGCTCGAGGCGCACGTCGCGGCGCGGCTGCTGAACCGCACCACGCGCCGCATGAGCCTGACCGAGGCGGGGCGGCAGTACTACGAGCAGGTGGCCCGCATCCTCGACGATCTGCGCGACGCCGAGCAGGCGCTGGGTCCGCTGCAGCAGGAGCCCGGCGGCACGTTGCGGGTCAGCGCGCCGATGTCGCTGAGTCTGACGCTGCTGTCGGCCGCCATGCCCCGGTTCCTGGCGCGTTACCCGCGCCTGTCGCTCGACCTGCATCTGGAGGACCGCCGCATCGACCTGGTCAAGGAAGGCTTCGACGTGGCCATCCGCGGCAGCGACCGGCTGGAGGATTCGAGCCTGGTGGCGCGCAAGCTGATGGCGCTGGAACACGTGCTGTGCGGCGCGCCGGCGTACTTCGACCAGCATGGCGAGCCGGCGCAGCCCGCCGACCTGCGGCGCCTGGAGTGCGTGCGCTTCACGCTGTCGGGGCATGCGGACGAATGGACCTTCCGGCGCGGCGCGCAGGTCGAGCGCATCCCGGCGCGCGGCCGCTACAAGGTCAGTTCCAGCCTGGCGGTGTGCGATGCCTTGCGGGCCGGATTCGGCGTCAGCCTGGTGCCGCGGGTGTATGTGCGCGACGACCTGGAGCGCGGCACGTTGCGCGCCGTGCTGCCGGACTGGACGCCGGTGGAGACGGACGTGTACGCGGTGTACCCGTCGCGGCGTCACATGGTGGCCAAGGTGCGCGCGCTGGTGGACTTCCTGGTCGAGGAACTGGCGCCGCCGCCGACGTGAGGCCGGCGGGGCGACAGGCCGGGCGCGGGACGCGGCATCGCGCCGCCGCCCGTCGCCCGGCGCGCGTCAATACATGTGCTGGCCGCCGTTCATGGCGACATTGCTGCCGGTCATGAACGCCGCCGCGTCGCTGCAGATGAACGCCACCAGCGCGGCGATCTCGTCGGGCTCGCCCAGCCGGCCCAGCGGAATCTGCGGCAGGATCTTCTCCTTGAGCACGTCCTCGGGCACGGCCTTGACCATGCGCGTGGCCAGGTAGCCGGGCGACACGGTGTTGACCGTGACGTTCTTCCTGGCCAGCTCCAGCGCCAGCGCCTTGGTGAAACCGTGGATGCCGGCTTTCGACGCGGCATAGTTGGTCTGCCCGAAGGCGCCCTTGGAGCCGTTCACCGACGAGATGTTGACGATGCGTCCCCAGCCGCGGTCGGCCATCGGCCCGCACAGGGGCTGCGTCATGTTGAACATCGAGTCCAGGTTGCTGCGCAGGACGTCGTTCCAGTTCTCGTAGCTCATCTTGCGCAGGCTGGCGTCGCGCGTGATGCCGGCGTTGTTGATCAGGATGTCGATCTCGCGGCCGTCGTCGGCCAGGCGCCGCGCCAGCGCCTGGCAGGCGTCGTAGTCGGCCACGTCGACCTTGACCATGTCGTAGCGGCGGCCGGCGGCCGCCTCTTCGTCGAGCCATTCGCGCGTGGCCGCTTCGCTGGAATGGCAGGTGACGATGACGTCGTGGCCGGCGTCGTGCAGGGCCCGGGCGATGGCGCGGCCCAGGCAGCCCGCGCCGCCTGTGATGAGCGCGGTGCGTTTAGTCGCCATGGCGGGCTCCGAACTGGCTGGCTTCGCGCATGGCCGAGCAGGCCGAGGTCATCTGGTCGCAATACGACGACCACATGCGTGTCAGCGGCGAGTCGGTCAGGCCGCCGCTGGCCGCGGCCGAGGCGTTGCGCAGCCAGCCGCTCACGGCTTCGCTGACGCCGGCGGCCAGCGCCGCCTGGTCTTCCAGCGCGGCGTGGGTGATGGCCTGGCTGGCCTCGAGCTGGCACTGCCATTGCTTGCGCGTGACCTCGCCCAGCGCGGGGGCGATGTTCTGCCAGTTGCCGTCGAGCTTGAGCGGCGCCAGGGTCGACAGGTACTGGCCGGTGCCGTCGCTGGCCAGGCGCTGGCCCAGCTGCAGCCAGCGCTGCTGGCTTTCGCGCGCCAGCTCGCCCAGTCGTTGGCAATAGGCGGCGTTGGCGCCGGCGAGGTCCTGGGGCGTGGGGGCGGTTGTCTTCTTCATCATGCGTCCTTTTAAGAGAGTGGTAAGGGGCAACGAATGCACAGGCCTCACGCCATCTGGCTGAGGGTCTTGCGGAATCGGGTCAACGAGAAGGCGAACAGGACGCTGCCGATCAGCGCCAGCGCCAGGAAGGGCTGCCACACGACGCTCAAGCCCGCGCCGCGGAAAAGAATGGCCTGGCCGAGTTCCACGAAATGGGTGGTGGGGGCGGCTAGCATGATGTTCTGCACGAAATCCGGCATGCTTTCGCGCGGCGTGGTGCCGCCCGACAGCATCTGCAGCGGCAGCAGCACCAGCACCAGCAGCATGCCGAATTGCGGCATGCTGCGTGCGAGGGTGGCCATGAAGATGCCCATGGAGGTGGTCGCGAACAAGTGCAGCGCCACCCCGGCCAGGAACAGCGCCACCGATCCCTCGACCGGCACCTGCAGCAGGCCACGCACGACGAATGTCAACGATAGCGCAGCCGACACCAGTACCACCAGCCCCATGGACCAGACTTTCGCCAGCATGATCTCGGTCGGTGTAACAGGCATGACCAGCAGGTGCTCGATGGTGCCGTGCTCGCGCTCGCGGATCAGGGCCGCGCCGGTCAGGATGATCGACAGCATCGTGACGTTGTTGATGATCTCCATCAGGCTGCCGAACCAGGCCTGCGTCAGATTGGGGTTGAAGCGCATGCGCACGGCCAGGTCCACCGGCAGCTCGGTCGGCTTGCGGTAGCGCTTGACGAATTCATTGATCTCGTCGGTGATGATCTGCTGGATGTAGCTGCTGCCGGTGAACGCCTGGCTCATGCGGGTGGCGTCCACGTTCAGCTGGATCTCGGCCGGCTTGCCGGCCAGCACGTCGCGCTGGAAGTTGGGCGGGATGTTGACGGCGAAGGTGTAGCGTCCGGCGTCCATGCCGGCGTCGGCCTCGGCCGAGGTGATCATTTCTGGCCGGGTGAAGTGCGGCGGGTAGAAGGCCGAGGTGATGCGCGCCGACAGCGGCGAGGCGTCCTCGTCCACCACCGCGATCGCGGCGTTGTGCAGCGACTCGGGCACGGCGGTGGCGGCCGTGTAGATCATCAGCGTGAACGACACGAAGATCAGGACCAGCATCATCGGGTCGCGCGCCAGGCTCCACAGTTCCTTCACGCCCAGCCGGAAGATATTGGCGGTATGTCGCGGCATGGTTCAGGTCTCCTGTTTCTTCAAGAGCAGCACCGAGGCGCCCAGGATCACGGGGATCGCGACGAGCAGGGGCCAGAACGAGCCCTGCAGGTTGGAGAAATCCAGCGCCTTGCTGAACACGCCGCGGCTGATCGTGAGCATGTGGGTGGCGGGGTAGACCTGGCCGATCAGCTTGCCGGCGCCTTCCAGCGACGACACCGGGTTGAGCAGGCCGGCGAACTGCACCGCCGGCACCAGGGTGCCGATCATGGTGAAGAATAGCGCCGCGATCTGGCTGCGCGTGAAGGTCGAGGCCAGCAGGCCGATGGCGGTGGCGACCACGTTGTAGATCAACGCGGCCGCCAGCAGCGTGAGGAAGCTGCCGGTGATCGGCACGCCGAACAGCGTCACCGCCAGCAGCGTCATCAGCAGGAAGTTGAGCATCGCCAGCGCCACGTAGGGCGCCTGCTTGCCCAGCAGGAATTCCAGCCGCGTCACCGGCGTGACGTACAGATTGATGATCGAACCAAGCTCCTTCTCGCGCACCACCGCCAGCGCCGTCAGCATCGCCGGCATCATCAGCAACAGCAGCGGGATCACGGCCGGCACCATGGCCGGCAGGCTGCGCACGTCCGGGTTGTAGCGAAAGCGCGTCTCGATGCCGACCTGCTGCGTGGCGCCGGCCCCCAGCCGTTCGCGCGCCTGCTGCTGCAGCCAGCCCTGGTGCATGCCGAGCACGTAGCCGCGGATGGTCTCGGCGCGCTGCGGCATGGCGCCGTCGATCCAGACGCCGACCTGCGCGTTGCGGCCGCGCTCGGCGTTGCGCGCGAAGCCTTGCGGAATCTCGATCGCCAGCGACAGTTCGCCGCTGCGCATGCGCGCGTCCATGTCCTGGTAACTGCTGATCGGCGGCTGTTCGATGAAATAGCGCGAGCCCGCCAGGTTCAGGCTGTAGTTCTGGCTCAGCGTGGTCTGGTCGCGGTCCATCACCGCGTAGCGCAGGTCTTCCACGTCCAGGCTGATGCCAAAGCCCATCACGAACATCAGCAGCAGCGAGCCGGCCAGCGCCAGCGTGGCGCGCACCGGGTCGCGGCGCAGTTCCAGCGCCTCGCGCCACATGTAGCTGAAGGTGCGCTGCAGGCTGAAGCCGCGGGTCTCGTGCGCCGGTGGCTCCGGGGCGGCGGCCGGCGCGGGCGCTTCCGCCTCTGTCTGGGCCTGGCCCGGCTGGGTGCCGGCCCCGGCGTCGATCAGATAGGCGATGAAGGCCTCTTCCAGCGTCCTGGCGCCGCGCATCCGCGTGATCTCGTCGGGCGCGGCGCTGACCAGCACCTTGCCCGCGTGCATCAGCGACATGCGGTCGCAGCGCTGCGCCTCGTTCATGAAGTGGGTCGAGATGAAGATGGTGACCTGGTCGCGCCGCGCCAGCGCGATCAGCAGGCGCCAGAAATTGTCGCGCGCCACCGGGTCCACGCCCGAGGTCGGTTCGTCCAGGATCAGCAGCTCGGGCTTGTGCACCATCGCGACCGCCAGCGACAGGCGCTGGCGCACGCCCATCGGCAGTTTCTCGGGCAGTTCGTCCAGCACGTCGCCCAGGTCGAAGCGCGCCGCCATCTCGTCGACCCGGCCGGGAATCTCGGCCTCGGGAACGTGGAACAGCCGCGCATGCAGCACCAGGTTCTGCCGCACAGTCAGCTCGCCATACAGCGAGAACGCCTGCGACATGTAGCCGACGCGGCGGCGCGTGTCGATATTGCGCGGGTCGACCTCGGCGCCGAACAGCCAGGCCTTGCCCTCGCTGGCCGGCAGCAGGCCGGTCAGCATCTTCATGGTGGTGGACTTGCCGCAGCCGTTCGAGCCCAGGAAACCGAAGATCTCGCCCTTGCGGATGCGGAAGTTGACGTGATCGACCGCGACGAAGTCGCCGAAGCGCATGGTCAGGTCGCGCGCCTCGATGGCGATGACGGCGTCGTCGTCCAGCGTCAGCGGCGGGATCTCGACGGGCTTGTGGCCGCGCCGCTTTTCCTCGGGCAGCAGCGCGATGAAGGCGGCTTCCAGCGTGTCGGTGTCGGTGCGCTGGCGCAACGCATCCGGCGTGCCGGTGGCCAGCACGCGGCCCGCGTCCATCGCGATCAGCCAGTCGAAGCGCTGGGCCTCGTCCATGTACGCGGTGGCGACGATCACGCTCATGCCGGGGCGGTCGCGGCGGATGTCGTTGATCAGGTCCCAGAACTGCGCCCGCGCCGGCGGGTCGACGCCGGTGGTGGGCTCGTCCAGGATCAGCAGGTCGGGGTCATGGATCAGCGCGCAGCACAGGCCCAGCTTTTGCTTCATGCCGCCGGACAGCTTGCCGGCCGGCCGCGACAGGAACGACGCCATGCCGGTGCTTTGCGTCAGGCTGTCGATGCGGCGGCGGCGCTCGGCCTCGCCGTGGCCGAACAGGCGGCCGAAGAATTGCAGGTTCTCTTCCACCGACAGGGTCGGGTAGAGGTTCTTGCCCAGGCCCTGCGGCATGTAGGCAATGCGCGGGCAGACCGCGTCGCGGTGCGCCTTGCTGGCCATGTCGCCGTCCAGCACCTCGACCGTGCCGGCCTGCACCGCGCGCGACCCGGCGGCCAGCGCCAGCAGGCTCGACTTGCCCACGCCGTCGGGGCCGATCAGGCCCACCATGCGGCCGGCGGGGATGTCCAGGGAGATGTCGTCCAGCGCCAGCGTCTTGCCATAGCGCAGCGTCACCCCCGACAGCTTGACCACCGGGGCGGGGGAGGCTGTCGTGGTCGCGGTCATCACGGCACCTTGACTTCAAGGTTGGCGGGCCATTGCGCGTCGCCGTCCAGCTTCAGCCAGGCCACGCCGGGCAGGCCGGTCTTGACCTGTTGCAGGTGCTGCCGCAGCAGTTCGGGATCGATCTGCGCCTTGACGCGGAACATCAGCTTCTGGCGCTCGGTGGCGGTCTCGACGGTCTTGGGCGTGAACTGCGCGGTGCTGGCCACGAACGACACCTTGGCCGGGATCACGTATTGCGGCGCGGCGTCCAGCACGATGCGCACGTCCTGTCCCAGCGCCACGCGGCCGGCGGCCTGCTCGGGCAGGAAGAAGGTCATGTAGACGTCGGCCAGGTCGACCATGTTCAGCACCTTGCCGCCCGCGCCCAGCACTTCGCCGGCCTGCGCCACGCGGTATTGCACGCGGCCGTCGCGCGGCGCGCGCAGTTCGCTGTCGGTGATGTCGGCCTCGATGCGGGCGATGGTGGCCAGCGCGGCGTTGACCGCGGACTGGGCGCCCACCTGGGCCGCCTTGGCCGCGTCGATGGCCGCCTGCGCCGCCTTGACCTGGGCGCGCGCGGCGTTGACGGCGGCCTGCGCGCTGCGCATGCGGGCGCGGTCGTCATCCAGTTCCTGGATCGACGAGGCGCCTTCCCTGGACAGCGTCTCGGAGCGCGCCAGGCGCCGGCGCGCGGCGTCCAGCTCGCTTTCGCGCTGCGCCACCACGGCCTCGGCGGCCAGCTTGTCGCTCTCGCGCTGCGCGATCTGGGCGCTGGCGCTGGCGGCGTTGTTGATGGCCTGCTGGTGCTGGGCGCGCGCTTCCTCGCGCTGCGCCTGCAGCGTGTCGATCTGCATGCGGGCCAGCGGCTGGCCGGCGGCGACGAAGTCGCCCTCGGCCACCAGCACGTCCTGCACGCGGCCGGCCAGCTTGGTGGCGACGTCGACCTCGGTGGCCTCGATGCGGCCATTGCCGCTGACGAAGCCGGCGCCGGGGCCGGTGTCGGACAGCATGCGCCAGCCGTAGTAGCCGGCGAC
>NZ_CYTY01000006.1:0-33296 GCF_001298995.1 Achromobacter sp. 2789STDY5608615 | reverse complement strand
GTAGCGCAGCTTGGCCAGGCGCGCGCGCTCGGCCTGCGCGGCGACGGTGGCGCGCAGCACCTGCACCTGTTCGGCCAGCCAGCGGCGCGCCGACAGCGCGTCGGCGACATCCTTGAACGCGCTCTGGATGGCGCGTTCGTAGCCGGCCACGGCCTGGTCGCGGCGCACTTCGGCCAGGTCCAGGTTGGCGCCGCGGCGGCCGGCGTCGAAGATCGGCAGGTCGATGCTGGGCGCGAAATTCCAGGCGCGGCTGCCGCTGCCGAACAGGCCGTCCAGTTCGGCGCTGGCGGTGCCGAAGGCGCCGGTCAGCGTGATGCGCGGGAAGAAGGCGGCGCGGGCCGCGCCGATGTTGGCATTGGCCGCGCGCAGCTGGTGTTCGGCCGCGACGATGTCGGGGCGGTTCGCCAGCAGGTCCGAGGGCAGGCCGGCGGGCAGGTCGCGCATCACGCTGTCGTCATCCAGGCCGGCTTGCGGCAGCGGCAGCGCCAGCGGCTTGCCGGTCAGCAGCTCCAGCGCGTGGGCCTGGGTGGCGCGTTCGCGCTCCAGATCGGCGCCGAGCGCCCGGGCTTGCTGCCACAGGGTCTCGACCTGGGTCAGGTCCAGCTTCGAGATCGAACCGACTTCGTAGCGGCGGCGGAAGATGCGCAGCGATTCCTCGCGCGAGGCGATGGTCTCGCGCGTCAGCGCCAGGCGTTCGTCCAGTTCGCGCAGCGACAGGTAGCCGTCGGCCACCTGCGCCACCAGGCTCAGCGTGGCGGCCTCGGCGGCGGCGTCGGACGCCAGGTAGTTTTCCAGCGCGGCGTCCTTCAGGCTGCGCACGCGGCCCCAGAAATCGAGTTCCCAGGTCGCCATGCCCAGGCCTACCTGGTATTGGCTGGCCACTTGCGGCTGGCCGGTCAGGTTCAGGTCGCCGGGGGTGCGGCCGCGGGTGCCGTCGGCCTGCGCGCCAAGGGTGGGGAACTGGTCGGCGCGCTGGATGCCGTAGAGCGCGCGCGCTTCCTCGACCCGCAAGAGCGCCGTGCGCAGGTCGCGGTTGTACGCCAGCGCGTCGGTGATGAGACCCTGCAGCACCGGGTCGGCGAAGTAGTCGCGCCAGCCGATGCGGGCCGCGTCGCGCGTGGCGGTGTCGGCGCCGGCCTGCTCCGGGTAGGCGGCGGCCACCGGCAGGTCGGGACGCGCATAGGGCGGGGCCATGGACACGCAACCCTGCGCCAGCAGCACGGCCAGGACGGCCGGCGCCAATCGGGCGGCGCGCCAGGGCGGAAGGGGACGGCGGGTCATGACTCATTTCTCCATTACGTAGACGCCGGGCGCTTCGCCCAGCGGGGGATAGCCCTTGCGCGCGGCGCCCAGGCCGGGCGGCCTGGCGGGCGGGCCGGACAGCGCATCGAGCCAGGCGCGCCAATGCGGCCACCAGGAGCCCGCGTGCGCGGTCGCCGCCGCCAGCCAGTCGTCGGGCGCGAGCGCCTCGTCGCCGGCCGGCCGCAGCAGGCTGCGGAAACGCCGGCGCGGATGGCCGGGTTCACTGACGATGCCGGCGTTGTGGCCGCCGCTGGTCAGCACGAAGGTCAGCGGCGCGGGCGACAGGTCGTGCAGCTTGTAGACCGAACGCCATGGCGCCACGTGGTCGGTCTCGGTGCCGACGCAGAACGTCGGCAGGGTCAGGTCGCGCAGCTGCACCGCGCGGCCCTCCACCGGGTAGCGGCCCGCGGCCAGGTCGTTCTCCAGGAACAGGCGGCGCAGGTATTCGCCATGCATGCGCGCCGGCATGCGGGTGGCGTCGGCGTTCCAGGCCTGCAGGTCGGTCATGGGGCGGCGCTGGCCCAGCAGGTATTCCGAGGTCATGCGCGACCACACCAGCTGCTGCGAGCGCAGCAGCTGGAACGCGCCGCTCATCTGCTGCGCCGGGAAGTAGCCCAGCGCCGCCATCTGCGCTTCCAGCAGCGCGACCTGGAACGGGTCGATGAACAGCCCCAGTTCGCCGGGTTCGCTGAAATCGGTCTGCGCCGCCAGCAGCGTCAGGCTGGCCAGGCGCCGGTCGCCGTCGCGCGCCATGGCGCTGGCGGCCATCGCCAGCAGCGTGCCGCCCAGGCAGTAGCCCATCGCATGCACGGCCGCGCCGGGGACGATCGCCTCGATCGCCGCCAGCGGCTCGCGCACGCCCAGGCGCAGATAGTCGTCCATGCCCAGGTCGCGCTCGGCCGCCGTGGGGTTCTTCCAGGACACGCAGAACACCGTGTAGCCCTGGCCGACCAGATAGGCGATCAGCGAATTGTGGGGCGACAGGTCCAAGATGTAGTACTTCATGATCCAGGCCGGCACGATGAAGATCGGCTCGGGCCGGGTCCGGGCGGTCGTGGGGCGGTACTGGATCAGCTCGGCCAGCGGGTTGCGCAGCACCACCTGGCCGGGCGTCGTCGCCACTTCGCGGCCGGGGCGGAAATGTTCGGCGCCGGCCGGCGGCAGGCCGCCCAGCTGGCGCAGGCCGTCTTCCCAGGCATGGCGCGCGCCGCGCAGCAGGTTGGCGCCGCCCTCGCGGACGGTCTGGCGCAGCACCAGCGGATTGGTGCAGGGAATATTGTCGGGGGCCAGCGGCTCCAGCCACTGGCGCGCCGCGAAGGCCGCCAGCGCGCGTTGATGGTCATCGGCCAGGGGCAGGGCGCGGGCAAACGCGTCCCAGCCTCGCTGGGCCTGCAGAAAGCCCTGCGACCACAGCGCATAGGGCCACTGCCGCCAGGCGTCGTCATCGAACCGGCCTGCGTGCGCCGCAACCTGCTGGGGGACTGGCGGGGGGCTTGTTCGGCATGATGGCTCCGAGGCGCACAGGCGGCGGGAGTGCCGCGGGTGGGGGGGGCGGATCGTCGCGCAACCGGGCTTGTGGCTCGGCGTCGGACAGATCCGACCTCGTAACCATTGTGCCGCCGTCGTCCTGCGCAATCCTTGATCAAAATCAAGTTAGCGACTGACTGGTCGGTTTTTAATGGATGCGTTGGCCGGTGGCGACACCGCGCGCCAATTCGCACAGGGAGCAGTGGTGATGAGCACGCAACGTCAGCGTCTCCCCCCAACCGTGCGCGTCGGGCAGATCCTCGACGCCGCGCTGCAGGAATTCTCGGCCGCCGGCTATGCCGGCGCCCGGATGGACGACATCGCCGCCCGCGCCGGCCTGTCCAAGGGCGGTCTGTACGCGCATTTCGCCAGCAAGGAAGAGGTGTTCGAGGCGCTGCTGGCGCGCTACCTGAGTCCGCCCCGGCTGGACGCCCGCGCCCTGGTCGAGGGCTCGGCCACGCCCCGGCACCTGGCCGAACGCCTCGTCAACCACCTGCACGCCAGCCTGGCCAATCCGGCCATGATCACCGCCATGCGCCTGCTGCTGGCCGAAAGCGGCCGCGTGCCGCACCTGGCGCGGCGCTGGCGCCAGGACACCGCCGACGCCCACCAGGCCGATATCGCCCACCTGCTGCAACTGGCGCGCGAGCGCGGCCTGTGCGGCGACGGCGCCGCGCTGCGCCATCCGTGGCTGCTGCTGTCGCCGGTGGTCCACGCCATCTTCATGGCGATCCTGCTGGGGCCGGACGAGCGCCTGAACCTGCCGGAACGGCGCGAGGCCCACGTGGCGTTGATCTGTGGGTTGCTGTAGTGGCGGTCCGGGTGACCGGCCGGATGCGCGGCGCCGCGCCGCCCTGTATCCTTGCGTAACTCCCCAACGACTGAAGCTGCGAGGACCATGTGCCTACCTCCGGAATGACGGTTCGCGTGCCGTCCTGGCGCTATTTCCCCGTGGCCCTGGCCCTGGTGTTGCCCGTGCTCGCCTGCGTCGCCTGGACCTGGCTGCACGCGCAGCGCAGCGAACGCGCCGACGCGGCCACGGCGGCCCAGATCGCGCGGGTCCAGACCGAGCAGATACTGGCGCGCGCGCTGGACATCCTGTCGCGGGTCACCGACCTGGCGGCCAGATCCTGCGAGGAGGCGCGTCCCGACTTGTACCGCTGGGGCACGCTCAATCCCTATTTCCGTTCCCTGCTGCTGGTCGAGCGCACGCACATCTACTGTTCGTCCGCGCTGGGCGAGGTGGACTACGACTCCGGCGTGTTCCATCGCTGGCCCGTCGGCACGCCGCCGACGCAATGGTTCACCAGCGTGGCCGGCACGCCGCTGGCGCCGGACCGGCCGGCCCTGTTGCTGGGCATGGCCGGCGGCGACGGCCGCGGCGGCGTGGTGGTGGTGGACGGCCGCTATGTGCAGGACGTGCTCAACGCGGTCTCGTCGCTGGGCGCCTATCAAGTGGAGGTCAGGCTGGGCAATGGCGCGCCGATCCACAACGATGGCTGGTCGGCGGCGGGGCTCGAGCAGATGGTCGGATCGACGCATTCGGTCGCCGGGCGCGGCGATCTCGCCATCCGCGTGATGGCGCCGCCCGAGGCGGTGGTGCGCGCCTGGCAGCAATTGCTGGTGGGCTATCTGCCGGTGGCCCTGCTGTGCGGCGCGTTGTTGGCGTTCGGCGCCTATCGCCTGCAGGTGAGTCGGCAATCGTTCAAGGAACAACTGCGCCGTGCGATGGCGGCCGACGAATTCCACGTCGAGTACCAGCCGGTGTACGGCAACCGCACCGGCCGCTGCGAGGGCGTCGAGGCGTTGATGCGCTGGACCCGGCCGGGCGTGGGGCCGGTGCGGCCCGACATCTTCATCGCGGCGGCCGAGGCCGACAACATGATCGTGCCGCTGACGCAGCACCTGCTCAAGCTGATCCAGCGCGACATGCAGGGCTGGGCCACGCCGCCGGATTTCCATATCGCCGTGAACGTCGCGCCGGAGCACCTGTCGTGCCCGGCGCTGGTGGCGGACGTGCAGGCCTTCCGCGGCGCCATCCGGCCGTCGCTGATGGTGCTGGAGATCACCGAGCGCAGCCTGATCTCGGACAGCGGCCAGGCCCGCAGGAACATCGACACGCTGCGCGAACAGGGCGTGTTCGTGGCCATCGACGATTTCGGCACGGGGCATTGTTCGCTGTCGTACCTGCAGAAATTCCCGGTCGACTATCTCAAGATCGACAAGGGGTTCGTGCAGACCATCGAGCCCGGCGGCGAGGAAACGCCCGTGCTCGACGTGATCATCACGCTGTCGCACCGGCTGGGCCTGGCCGTGGTGGCCGAGGGCGTCGAGATGCCGGAGCAGTTCACCTACCTGACGGCGCGCGGCGTGGCCTTCATCCAGGGCTACCTGTTCGCGCGGCCGATGCGTTCGGCCGACTTTGTCCGCTGGTACGCCGAGAACGCGGCGCGGCCGCCGGTGGCGGATGCGGGCGCGCCGGAACCCGCGTGACGCGCGCTAGCTCCAGCAGATGCGGGGCGCCTCGCGCGGCGACGGGAACGACAGGCGCGGCAGGTTCAACAGCGAAAAGCGATGGCTCAGCGACCAGACGGCGGCGGCGCGCGGCGACTGCGCGTCGTCGCCGCCGCGGCAGGCCGACGGTGGCGCACAGTCGCCGCAGGCATCCGGCAGGGCCAGCGAGACAAGCAGCAGCGCGACGAGTAGCGAGGCGAGCGCGAGGGCAAGCCGCATGATTTACCTCTCGGGATAAAAAATTATTGTTTTACGATAATTTGTTGCTACACTACAGCAACTTTATGACCCTCGCAACGTGTTCTGGAGACCCCCGTGGCTGCAGCGCTGACACCCCCTACCGCCCGGCAGAAGGCCCCCGCCAGGCAGGCCCGCAACCGGCTTGAACGCATTCGCGGCCTGTCCCGCTGGATGCGCGGCCTGCTCATCGCCGCGGCGGTGCTGCTGGTCGCCGCGATGATCGGCATGTGGTTCTTCACGTCCGAGGCGGTGCTGGCTCGCGGCATCTATTCGTTCCTGGGCGTGACGCCGTCGCCCACGCCGACCGATGGCGAGGCCCTGCGCATCAGCCTGTCGCCGACGTTGAACGCGCCGCGCCTGCAATTGGGCTTCGGCTACCGCGTGCTGGGCTTCGCGCTGTTCGGCGTGCTCGCCGGCCTGGCGCTGCGGGGCATCGCGCATGCCTACGCCATGTTCACCGACTTCGGTCGCGGCGACGTGCTCACGGTCGCCACCGCGCGCCGCCTGCGCGGCATCGCCGCGCTGGTCACGGCCTTCAGCGTGGCGGTGCCGGTGTTGAAGACCGTGCTGGTGCTGGCCCTGACGCTGGCCAACGGGCCGGGCGGGCGGCACATGCTGATCGACATCGACGTCAGCGACATCCTGCTGGCCCTGTTGGGCGGCCTGCTGTTCTCGCTGGCCTGGGCCATGGAAGAGGCGGCCCATGTCGCCGAAGAGAACCGGGGATTCATCTGATGGCCATCGTCGTAAGGCTGGATGTGATGCTGGCGCAGCGCAAGATGAAGGCGCGCCAGCTGGCCCAGGAGATCGGCATCACCGAGCCGAACCTGTCGTTGCTCAAGTCCGGCAAGGTCAAGGGCATGCGCTTCGACACGCTGGAACGCATCTGCGAAGTGCTGCAATGCCAGCCTGGCGACCTGCTCGAGTACCAGCCCGGCGCGCCGCCGGACGACGCCGGCGCCGACTGACCGGACCCTCCCGATTTTTCACCGCCCTGCGCGCGGGGGCCACCCGCGCGCAGGATTCCCCACGTCCCTTTGATGGATGCCTGTCGTCATACCTGTCCTGTCCGCGATTGCCCGCGCCGCGCCGCGCGTCGTTTCCCTGCTGGCCTGCGCCGTGCCATTGGCCGCCTGCGCGCCCACCGCGCTGGCGCCCGGCGCCGCCGCCAACGTGCGCATCACCCATAACGAGCCCGGCAAGGACTGTGCGTTCCTGGGCGATGTCACCGGCAGCCAGGGCAACTTCCTGGCGGGAGCGATCACCTCCAACGCCGACCTGGAGACGGGCGCGCGCAACGACCTGAAGAACCGCGCCGCGGCGCTGGGGGGGAATGTGGTCTACCTGCTGACGCAGCGCGCCGGGCAGACGGGCGGCAAGGACCACCAGGAACAGACCAACGTCACGCTGTCGGGCAACGTCTATCGTTGCGGCTAGCGCGTAGGGGAAGGGACTGGCGCGGCCAGCAACCGCGCCATCGCCGCGGCGGGCGGCCTCAGCCGGCCTTGGCCTGCGGCGTGGCCTTGGCGAAGAACAGCTCGGTGATCGACTGGCTGTCCAGCGGCTCGCCGTTGATGGCGCGGGTCAGCAGTTCGGCGCCGAGCAATTGCACCGAGAACACCAGGTCCGGCTGCACCCGGCGGATCTTCTCCAGGTGCTTGCTGGTGTTGACCAGCGCCACCGTCTTGGCGCCGTCGTCGCCGGTGGCCTCCTTGGCGGCCAGCACGATGAAGGCGTTCTCGGCGTCGTCCTCGCGCAGCGCCAGCACGTAGCGCGCGCGGGCCACGCCCGCGCTGCGCAGCACCTCGACGCTGGACGGATCGCCCTCGATCAGGTCGGTGGCGGCCGGGTATTCCTGCGGCACGCCGGCCGGCACGATGACCGTGACCTCGTCGCCCCGGCGGCGCAGGCCGTCGTAGACGCTCATGGCCAGGGGCGTGGCGCCGGCGATGATGATGTGGTTCTTTCTCATGGCGTTGGAAAACCGGTCCTTGACCAGCCGTTTCAGGTTGCCGCCGATCACCGGGCCGGCGATCGCGCTGATGGAGGTGGCGAAGACGGTGATGCCAAGGATGATAATCGACGCGGTGAACAGCCGCGCCGCGTTGCTGTGCGGCGTGATGTCGCCATAGCCCACCGTCGACATCGAGACGATCGAGAAATACAGCGCGGTCGCCGCGTCCTTGATCGGCGGATTGAATTCATCGCCCAGGTAGAGCGTGCCGAAGACCGCGTAGATCAACAGCGATACGATGCTGACCAGCGCGAACAGCGAGCCCGCGGTGACGCTGGCGCGGTCGAAGCGGCGCCAGTACGCGATCAGCGCGACCACCAGCACCAGGGTATAGATGCCCAGCCCGGCGCGTCCGCCGTCGCCCAGGATGGCGAAGGTGCCGATACCGATCAGCAGCACCAGCGAGAAGGCCCAGGCGATGCGCGCCTTCAGGATCAGCCCGAGCGCGATGATCTGCAGGCCCACGCCCAGCACCAGCCGCGGGATCTCCAGCAGGCCGACCACCTGCATCACGTCATGCCAGTTGTCGAGCGCGAGCCAGAAGGAATACTCGCGGGCGCGCACTTCGCGCAGCACCGGATGCATGAAGGCATACCCATCCAGCGCCACCAGGATGGCGAGGCACCAGTTGGGCGGAACGAGGGCGATGGTGCGGCGCAATCGGCGCGCGGCGCGGGTCAGCAGAGAGGGCATGGCGGGGGCGTCCTTTGGCAGCATTCTATCGGCCCCCATGCATGGCTTGCTATATCCAATATGTATAGAAGGCTATCAACAAAGAATTACTTGAATTGCGGCCGACGTCCTAAACTTCCTTCATCACGCGGCTATCCGAAAGGAACGCCGCTGATACGGGCGACAAGCCCGCCAGCTGCTAGGGCGGACGAAATCCCCGGGCGTTAATCACGCTGCAGCTTGGGCGGGGACTAGAGACCCCAACCGGGCTCACGGCTAGCCCGTGCGTGAGTTGTACGAGGCACGAATGTTGGAATCGCGTGATCTAGGTAGAAGGCATCAGTGCCGGCTGATGACTCCAGGCTCACGTGTTGTTTTAGCGCGGCGTCTTACCTTCGGGGCAGCGCCGCGTTTTTTTCGCCTGGCGCCAGCCTCCTGGCCCGTAGCGTATCAGTAAGAGGGCGCGTTCGCATCCAGCGTATAGCGGCGCCAGTCTCCCTGTCCTTCCGGACGACCTTCCTCTCCCCCCTCCCGCGGTTCCAGTTCCAGCGTGATGTCCGCCGCGAACATATAGCCCCAGCCATGCACGGCGCGGATCGGCAGCGTCATGTGATGGGCGGCTGCCTTGCGCCGCAGCCGGCTGATCATCACGTCGACGAAGCGGCGCCGCGTGATGGCGCCGTCGGCGTCCTCGGCGCCGTCCGGGTAGAACGCATCGCGGCTGACCTTGCGGTCCGGCGCGTTCACCAGCCGGGTCAGGAAATCGCGCTCTCCCGTGGTCAGGCCGAGGCTGTAGCCTCTCGGGCTGATCAGCGTCCAGCCCTTGTTGACCAGCCGCCAGGCTTCCTGCTGCGGCTCGTCGGCCGCGCCGTCGGCCATCTGGTCGGACATGTCCAGGCCCACCGCGCGCCGCACCAGCGCCTGCAGCACGGCCGCCAGCTCCAGCCCGGTGACATCGGGCGGCAGGCAGGCATCGGCGCCACAGAGCAGGGTGCGGATGCGGTTCTCTTCATTGCCGAAAGGCGCGATGGCGACGATGCCCAGGCCGCGATCGATGGCGCGCAGCCGCACCGCGGCATTGTGGATGTCGGGCAGCGGCGCTTCCAGGATGACCAACGGGCTGGGGCGGCGGGAATAGCGGTCGTAGACGTCGGCCAGGTCATGGCAGCGGCGCACGCTGAATCCGAGGTGGGACAGGGCTTCGACCAGCCGGGCGTGCCTGGCGTCCTCCAGGCCGAGAAAGATGACATCCAGCGTATTGTTCATGGATGCCCGCCTGCGCCTGCGTTGCGTGTCATGCCCCTCTCCCTCTGCTGCGCCATGATGTGGCGGCATCTGGCGATGTTGTCTGGTGGCGGGCGAAGGTCTGAACTGTTGATCCGTGCCGGGGCCACGGCCCGCTGAGGCTACGGTCGGGGTCTGGGACGGCGCCTGGCGCAAGCGCGTTGCGCTCTGGCCGCCGATGATCCGATTCCGCATGGAAGTCACGCCCGTGTTTCATTTAAACACGGGCGTGTTTTTTTGTGAAGATACGTTTCTGTAGTTTCTGCTGGTAACACGGGCTTCGACGCATATCCGTCCGAAGCGCTTGAAACACTGTTTGTTTATGCAGTTGCGACAATAAAATATTAAGTATTACCGATACATTATTTTCTATTTTTAATCGCCGAATGCCCATAAACTCGGGCCGGCCTTAATGCCCGGCCTGGCGCTTGCGGACCTTGGAGGAGGGAGGCGGGGCCGGCCCAGGCGCATGGACGCAAGCCGATGATAGCAAGGGGTTTTTTCGATTCCCCGCGGCTCCCGGCGCTGGCCGGGGACGGCGTGCCGACACGGGCCGGAGCGGGCCCGCGATTTACGGATTAGCCCCGGAATTGGGGTGTAATCCGTTTATTTGGCGGCAGTATTGAGATGTTTTAATCAAATAAATAAATTCATATTAATGTCTCAGGTTGATCGATTGGACACGTTTAGCCATCGTCTGCGCAATGCAAGAATGCTTCAGGGATGGACACAGAAAGACTTGGCAGTCGCGAGCAACCTGTCGCAAAGCGCTATCGGCAACTATGAGAGCGGCCAACGTCTGCAGCCTTCCAGCGACGCGCTCATCAAGCTGACCCGGGCACTGCGGGTCAATCCCATGTGGCTCAGCACCGGCGAAGGGCCGATGCTCAACCCCGCTTATGCCGAGCCTGCCACGAACGCGAGCGACCGTCCCGAGCAGCCGCCCTGGCCGTTCGAAACGGTGTCGTACGCCACCTATGCGCGCCTGAGCCAACAGGAAAAGCGCCAGATCGAACAGGTGCTGGCGGCCTACATCAAGGCGCGCGGCGAATAGTCCCCACGGCGGCGGATGCGGCGGCTCGTTGCCGCGGCGCCTTCCTGCGCGACGCATCGGGCGCGGCCGCCGTGCCCGTGTCCGTGTCCGCCGGCGGCGGGGCCGCGCGCAGGCGCCGGCGCAGGCGTTCCACCGGATCGGCGATCAGGCTGTTGAGCAACGCGGCAAAGCCGATACAGCCCGCCACCACCAGGGCCGTGAACATGGCCGGCTGGCGCAGCTGGGTGCCGTCGAGCAGCCAGCCGAAGAACAGGATGACCAGCGCGTGGCAGATGTAGATCGGGTAGCTCAGCTCGCCGATGATCTTGTCCAGCCGGTGGCGCGACTGGAACAGGAAGGCCAGCGGCAGCAGCGCCGCGAACAGCAGCACCGCCAGGCCGTCGCGCAGCGTGTGCGGCAGGCCGATGGAAAAATGGACCAGCACGTACAGCGCCAGCAGGCCGGTGCCCAGTTCGGGCAGCCAGGCGGCGCGCCGGCTCCATGCCTGCCAACGCGGCAGCAGCACCTGGTGCGACAGGGATCCCGCCAGGAACAGCGCCAGTTCGGTGGGGAAGAAGCGGTAGGTCCAGGGATCGCTCAGGCCGATGCCGCTGGCGATCAGCGCCGCGCGCAGCGCCAGCGATGCCGCCAGCAGGACCAGCAGGCGCCGCGGCGAATGCAGCACGAAGGGAGCGATCAGGTAGAAACTCATTTCGACGCCCAGCGTCCAGGCCTGCGGCACCAGCAGGCCCTGGTACAGCGGCACGTCGCTGCGCGCGAAGCTGCCAGTGAAGGCCAGCGCGCCCTGGTCGATGCCGAAGAACATCAGCCAGTCCTGCCCCAAGATCAGCAGGTTCGACAGCGCCAGGAACAGCGTGGCGGCCAGCGGCAGGCCGTCGTAGACGCGCCAGAACGCAGCGCCGCCGCCGAGGTAGGCCAGCAGCGTCAGCGCGGCCACGGCCAGGTAGACCGGGTACAGGCGCAGCGCGCGGTTGGCGTAGAACCTGCCGGGCGCGCCGCGGTAGTGGTCGGTGGCCGTCAGCACATAGGAGATCAGGAAACCCGAGATCACGTAGAAAAGCTGCACCGCCAGGCGTCCGCCCACCAGCCAGTCGGTCGTGCCGCCGCCCAGGTGATCCAGCACGACGGACAGCGCCAGCAAAGTTCTCAGCATGCCCATCGCCGTGTCTCCGGAAAGGATGGATCTGCCCGGTTCCACGGCCGGTCTGCGCCGGGGGGGGGCGGAAGGGGTCAGTCGATTCTGCGCGTGGCGCGGGCGCGCCGCCATGCGGCATTCGATGCAGGCCCCCCTGCGCCCGGCGTAACGCATACGGGGCGGCGTGCAGCTTTCGGATTCGGCTGTCGGGGGGAGGCACGGGACGTGCGGGTCCCATGGCGGTTACAGTCGGGGGTGTGTCTTTTCAGGAGTGCTGTCCATGTTTACTTCCCTGTCTTCGCGTTGCCGCCTGCTTGGCATCGGGGTGCTGGCCGTGGCGCTGGCCGGCTGCGCCGGGTCGACCGGGGGCGCGCGCGCCCAGGGCGCCGCGGCCGCCAACGCCGCCAGCAGCGCCGACTCGCTGGCCCAGACCAGCTGGGAACTGGTGCGCTGGACACGCGCTGGCGGCGCCTTGCGCGACATTCCGCATGGCGACAACGGCGAGCCGATCCGCCTGACCTTCCTGGCGCAGGGCAAGCTGTACCGCGCCGAGGGCTTTTCCGGCTGCAATGAATACAAGGGCGCGTACAAATTGCAGGCCGGCAAGCTGTCCATCGACGCGCCCGCCTCCACCCGCATGGCCTGCGTGCCGGCCCCGCGCGCCGAGCTGGAAAACGACTATCTGCGCGGCCTGACCGCGATCGACACGTTCACGCTGGACAGCGGTGGCGCGCCGCGCCACCTGACCTTCAACCTGCGCGGCGGCGACGTGCTGGAGTTCGAGCGCCGCCAGGATCCGCCCACGCCCTGAGCGTCGCGCCGCGCTTACAATGGGCGCTGCCCGAGCCCCCCCCGGCAAGCGTGCCGGCGGCGGGCCGTCTTTGTTTCTTGCGGGAGAGTTCCATGGCCTTGTCCACTTCCTGGCGCTGGATCGCGCCGTGCGCCCTGGCGTTGACGTTGGCGGCCTGCGCATCCCCGCCGCGCACCGCGGACGGGCGCGATCCCCGCTTCCAGCCGGCCGCGGCGTCGGACGTGCTGGCGCAGACCAGTTGGGACCTGGCGCGCTGGACCCGTCCGAGCGGCGCGCTGCGCTCGATCCCGCACCCGTCCTCGGGGTCGCGCCCGCTCACCATCGGCTTCATCCATGACCAGGGCGCCACGCGCGCCACGGGCTTCGCCGGCTGCAACACCTACAGCGCGCCCTACACGGTGGCCAACGGCCAGCTGATCATCCAGTCCAACCCGGTGGCGACGATGATGGCCTGCGCGCCCGTGAGCATGCAGCTCGAACAGGAATTCCTGGCCGGGCTGACGCGCATCACGGCCACCTCGTTCGACAACACCAACAATCCGCAGCGCATGACCTGGGCGCTGAGCAACGGCGATACGCTCGATTTCGGCCGCCGCACCGACCCCGTCGCGGGCGGGCAGGTGGGGCCGACCAAGCTGGTCTACGTCAATGCCGAACGCGTGCCGTGCAATGCCGGCGCCGGCCGCGCCATGTGCTACCAGGTGCGCGACAGCGCGGCGCAGCCGTGGCAGCTCTGGTATGGCGAGATCACCGGCTTCAATTTCCAGCCGGGCATCCGCTACCGCCTGCGGGTGGTCGAGGTCCGGGATCCCAATCCGCCCGCCGACGCCTCGGGGCTGCGCTGGGTGCTGGATACGGTGGTGGAACAGGAAATCGTGCGGCGCTGAGCCGTCGCGTCCACGGCCGCGCTTGACCTGCGGCAAGCGGGCGGCGCGGCCCAGCGATTACTATTACGGGCTTCGCCGTTCCATCCCCCGCTTTGCCATGTCTTCCGTCGTCAATATCGCCGCCTACAAATTCGTCTCGCTGGAGGCGCTGCCCGAGCTGCGCGCCCGGCTGCTGGCCGAGGCCGGGGCGGCCGGCCTGAAGGGCACCATCCTGCTGGCCGAGGAAGGCATCAACCTGTTCCTGGCGGGCACGGCAGACGGCATCGACGCCTTCCTGCGGGATCTGCGCGGCGACGCCCGCTTCGCCGACCTGGAAGTGAAGTTCAGCCACAGCGCGCAGGTGCCGTTCCGCAAGCTGCTGGTGAAGATCAAGCGCGAGATCATCCGCATGGACCACCCGACGATCCGGCCCGAGGCCGGCCGCGCGCCGGGTGTGGACGCGAAGACGCTGGCGCGCTGGCTGGCGCAGGGCGCCGACGACAATGGCCGTCCGGTGGTCATGCTGGATACGCGCAATGCCTTCGAAGTCGACGAAGGCACGTTCCGCGACGCCATCGACTGGCGCATCGACCGCTTCACGCAGTTCCCGGCGGCGGTGCAGGCGCACCGCGCCGAGCTGGAAGGCAAGACCGTGGTCAGCTTCTGCACCGGCGGCATCCGCTGCGAGAAGGCCGCGATCTACATGAACGAGGCCGGCATCGACAACGTCTATCAGCTCGACGGCGGCATCCTCAAGTACTTCGAGGAAACCGGCGGGCCGGGGTTCGACGGCAAGTGCTTCGTGTTCGACGAACGCATCTCGCTCGATCCGGCGCTGGCGCCGAGCCAGGACTGATCGCGGGCCCCGGCAGGCGCGCCCGGCGCGATACCGCCGTCAAGGTCTGCCTCAATGAAAAAGCCCGCCGATCGGCGGGCTTTTTCATGGCGCGATTGTGAGGATCAGCGCACGCGCATGCCGGGCTTGGCGCCGGGGAACGGCTCCAGCACGTAGATGCCGGCGTCGACCGCCTCGTCGGCGTGGCTGGCGGCCAGCACCATGCCTTCGGAGACGCCGAACTTCATCTTGCGCGGCGCCAGGTTGGCGACCATGACGGTCAGCTTGCCGATCAGGTCCTCGGGCTGGTAGGCCGACCTGATGCCCGAGAAGACGTTGCGGTGGCGTCCTTCGCCCACGTCCAGCGTCAGGCGCAGCAGCTTGGTCGAGCCTTCGACGTGCTCGCAGTTGACGATCTGCGCGATGCGCAGGTCGACGCGGGCGAAGTCGTCGATCGAGATGGTCTCGGCCAGCGGCTCGCCGCCGGGGATCACGGCGGGGGCGGCGGGCGGCTCGAACAGGTCTTCCAGCATCTGCGGCTCGACGCGCTGCATCAGGTGCTTGAACGGCGCCACGCGCTGCGGCAGCACCGCGGCGTCGGCCCAGGTGAAGTCGGCGTCGGCGGCGAACAGTTCGCGCGCGACGCGCTCGGCCAGGGCCGGCAGCACCGGCGCCAGCATCACCGACAGGGCCTTGAAGCCGGCCAGCGAACGCGAGCAGATGTCCTGCAGCGCGGCCTTCTGCGCGTCGTCGGCGGTGGCGATGCCCTTGGCCAGCACCCACGGCTGGGCCGTGTCGAACGCCTGGTTGATGCGGTCGGCGTAGGCCATGATCTCGCGGATGGCGCGGTTGTACTCGCGCGCCTCGAAGGCGGCGCGGATCGACTCGGCCTGCGCGGCGTATTCGGCCGCCAGCGCGGCGGTGTCGCCCGAATAGGCCAGGGCGCCGTCGAAATGCTTGGTGATGAAACTGGCGGCGCGGCTGGCGATGTTGACGTACTTGCCGACCAGGTCGCTGTTGACGCGGGCGATGAAGTCCTCGGGGTTGAAGTCCATGTCTTCGACCCGGGCGTTCAGCTTGGCGGCAATGTAGTAGCGCATCCATTCGGCGTTCATGCCGAGTTCCAGGTAGCGCAGCGGCGAGATGCCGGTGCCGCGGCTTTTGGACATCTTTTCGCCGCTGACGGTGATGAAGCCGTGCACGTTGACCGCGTCCGGCGTCTTGCGGCCGGCGAACTTCAGCATCGCGGGCCAGAACAGCGCGTGGAAATAGACGATGTCCTTGCCGATGAAGTGGACCTGCTCGGTGCTGCCGGCCGGGTCGAGCAGGGCGTCGAAGTCCAGGCCCTTGACGGCGCAGTAGGACTTGAGCGAGGCCAGGTAGCCCACCGGCGCGTCCAGCCAGACGTAGAAGTACTTGCCCGGCGCGTCCGGGATCTCGATGCCGAAATAGGGCGCATCGCGCGAGATGTCCCAGTCGCCCAGCTTGGCCTCGCCGTCCTCGGCGCCCAGCCATTCGCGGGTCTTGGCCAGCATTTCGGGCTGCAGGTGCTTGCCGCCGTTGGCGTTGCTGCCGGTGGTCCATTGCTGCAGGAATTCGACGCAGCGCGGGTCGGACAGCTTGAAGAAGAAGTGGTCCGACGACTTCAGCACCGGCGTGGCGCCGGTCAGGGCCGAATACGGATTGATCAGCTCGGTGGGCGCGTAGACCGCGCCGCAGACCTCGCAGGAATCGCCGTACTGGTCCTTGGCGTGGCACTTGGGGCATTCGCCCTTGATGTAGCGGTCGGCCAGGAACATGCCCTTGACCGGATCGTAGAACTGCTCGATGGAGCGGGTCTCGATCAGGCCCTGGGCCTTGAGCGCGCGATAGATGTCATGCGACAGCGCCACGTTCTCGGGCGAGTCGGTGGTGTGCCAGTGGTCGAAGCGGATGTGGAAGCCGTTCAGGTATTGCGGGCGCTCGGCGGCGTAGCGCGCCACCAGGGCCTGCGGCGTGATGCCTTCCTTCTCGGCCTTCAGCATGATCGGCGCGCCGTGCGCGTCGTCCGCACCCACGAAGTGCACCGTGTGGCCCGCCATTCGCATCGAACGAACCCAGATATCGGCCTGGATGTACTCCATGATGTGGCCGATGTGGAAAGATCCGTTGGCGTAGGGCAGCGCAGTGGTGACAAAAAGGGTGCGAGACATGGTTGTCGATAGAGGTTGAGGGGAAAAGGGGTTGGCCGGCCATTTTAGGGCAATGGCGCGCAGGGGGCGGACGCGGCCCCCTGAAACGACGCAACCCGCCGGTCGCGCGCGCGGCGCCAGGCGGGTTGGGGGACAGCGTGCCGGTGAACCGGCCGAGCAGGTGCGGCGCGGCCGCCGCGAGGCGCGGCGGGCGCCGGCGATGCCGCGCTCAGCGGATCTCGCGGGCCTCGACGTCGATCACGTCGCCGCGCGGCTGCGTGGCGAACGGGGCGGTGGCGGACTGGAACGGACCCGGACGGGCGCCCTGGCGCTGGCTCCAGTAGGCGCGCACGCCGAAAGGCTTGCCGCGCACCTTGGCGACCACGTACAGGATCGCCACGGCGATCGCCGTGGACAGCATGAAGACCAGCGCCATCGCCATGCCGATCAAGGCCAGGGCGGCGAATAAGACGGCTCGGAAGAAGCGGATAAGAGTATTGGTCATGAAGGTCGGATGCAAAACGCAGCGAAAGGTTCCCGTGTATCCGCTATCCTTTAGGGGATGGCGGCCCGCAGAAGCCGCGCTGCCTACGGAACCATAGTGACATGAGTATAACGATAGAACACATCCGCGCCGCCCTGCGCGCCGCGCACGACCCCAATACCGGCCTGGATCTGGGTGTATCTGTAAAAGATCGTGACATCCAGATCGACGGCGGCCGCGTCGCCGTGGCGCTGGAACTGGGCTATCCGGCCGATGCCGTCCGCGATCAGGTAAGCGAGATCGCCGTGGCGGCGCTGGCCGCCGCTGGCGCGCCCGGGGCCCGGGTGAGCGTGTCCTGGAAGGTGGCGGCGCATGCGGTGCAGAAGGGCCTGAAGCCGCTGCCCAATGTGCGCAACATTATTGCAGTGGCCTCCGGCAAGGGCGGCGTGGGCAAGAGCACCACGGCCGTGAACCTGGCGCTGGCCCTGGCCGCCGAGGGCGCCAAGGTCGGCCTGCTGGACGCCGACATCTACGGCCCCAGCGTGCCGACCATGCTGGGCGTATCGGGCCGTCCCGAGAGCCTCGACAACAAGAGCATGGAGCCGCTCACCGGCCACGGCCTGCAGGCCAATTCTATCGGCTTCCTGATCGACGCCGATTCGCCCGCCATCTGGCGCGGCCCGATGGTCACCCAGGCGCTCGAACAACTGCTGCGCCAGACCAATTGGCGCGACCTCGACTACCTGATCGTCGACATGCCGCCGGGCACCGGCGACGTCGCCCTGACCCTGGCGCAGAAGGTGCCGGTGGTGGGCGCGGTCATCGTCACCACGCCGCAGGACGTGGCGCTGCTGGACGCCCGCAAGGGCCTGCGCATGTTCCAGAAGGTCGAGGTGCCGATCCTCGGCGTGGTCGAGAACATGGCCATCCACATCTGCTCGCAATGCGGCCATGCCGAACACATCTTCGGCGAGGGCGGCGGCCAGCGCATGGCCCAGCAATATGAAACCCCGTGGCTCGGCAGCCTGCCGCTGACGCTGGCGATCCGCGAGCAGACCGACGCGGGCACGCCCACCGTGGTGGCGGATCCGGGCAGCGAAGCCGCGGGGCTGTACCGCGCCATCGCCAGGAAGCTGGCGGCCGGCGTCGCGGCATTGCCCCGGGACATGGCCGGGAAATTCCCGTCCATCGTCGTGCAGCAGCCGACCTGACGCATGCGGTGGACAGCCCGGGCCTTCTTGGCAGGACTTTGCGTAGTAGCGGGCGAGGCCGTGGCCAAGCGCCCGGAAATCATCGTGGATCCCGGCGGCGTGCCGCCGGCGGCGCTGCAGGCGATCACCGAGGCGGTGGGCGCCATCGCGCGCCTGGC
Source organism: Achromobacter sp. 2789STDY5608615 (assembly GCF_001298995.1). NCBI lineage: Bacteria > Pseudomonadati > Pseudomonadota > Betaproteobacteria > Burkholderiales > Alcaligenaceae > Achromobacter > Achromobacter sp. 2789STDY5608615. Next base: position 15,018 of record NZ_CYTY01000006.1, on the reverse strand, counting down.
TGAAGACCAGGACGGCGGCGAAATCAACCGCCTGCGCCGCCGCGCGCGCGACGCCACGCTGGCCGCGCTGGCCACCCAGGGCTATTTCTCCCCCACCGTCACGCTCGAGGCCGGCACCGATATCGGCGGCGAAACCTGGGACATCGGCATCGTGCCGGGCAAGCGCACCACGGTGTCGTCGGTCGACCTGACCTTCACCGGCCGCATCACGCGGCCGGAATACGCGCAGCGCGTGCAGAAGCTGCGCGACGACTGGCTGCTCAAGCCCGGCCAGCCGTTCATCAACGCCGACTGGAACAAGGCCAAGTCCGCCCTGCTGGACGAGACCTCGGTGCGCGACTTCATGCTGGCCCGCATGACGGCGTCCGAAGCCGATGTGCAGGCCGACACGGCCTCGGCCGCGTTGCGCGTCACCATCGACAGCGGACCGCAGGTGCGCATGGGCGAACTCAGCACCGATGGCCTGGAGCGAGTGCCGCCCAAGCTCATCACCCGCTACGTGCGCTATTCGCCGGGCTCGCCCTACGACCAGAACCGCCTGGACGAATGGCAGCAGGACCTGCAATCCACGGCTTTCTTCCGCGGCGCCTTCGTGGCCCTGCGGCAGCCGGGCAGCGACGCGCAGGCGACCGAGCCGTTGTCGGACCGGGCCCGCGGCCCGGGCGCGGCCAACCCGGCCGAGGCCGCGCCGGCCGGCGACCCGGTGGTGTCCGGCGCCATGCCGCCGCCGCCGCCCGCCTACGATTCCGACGGCGAGGTGACGCTGCCGGTGCAGGTGCGGGTGGTGGAAGCGCCGCCCAAGCGTTTCTCGGCGTCGCTGGGCGTCGATGACGAGGCGGGCGTGCGGCTGGAATCGCTCTACCGCCAGAACGTGGTGTTCGGCCAGCCGGTGACGATGGAGTCGGGTTTCAGCGTGGACCGGCTGCAGCAGCGCGTCTACACCGATATCCTGCTGCCGCCGACCGAGCGCGGCTACAAGGATTCCGTCGGGGTGCTGGCGCAGCATTCCGACATCCAGGGCCTGGCGGTGACCCGCTACGCCCTGGGCGCCACGCGCAGCCAGGAACGCAAGGGCGCCGGCGACAGCCGCGTCACCTACGAGACCCGCTGGGGCCTGCTGCTGGCGCACGATGACGTCAAGATCGACGGCGGCGACGAATATTCGCTGCCCACGCTGACCGCCACCGGCGAGTGGCTGCGGCGCGACGTGGACAACAAGTACGACCCGCGCGAAGGCAACCTGATCGCGCTGGGAGGCGGCGTGGGCGTGACGCTGGATACCGGCGAGCCCTACACCCGCGCCCGTTTCCGCGCCCAGAAGTGGTGGCCGATCGGCAAGCTGGACGTGCTGACCGTGCGCGGCGAGGTCGGCCGCGTCTGGGCCAACGGCAACGTGCAGGTGCCGGACGATTTCGGCTTCCGCACCGGCGGCGCGCGCTCGATCCGCGGCTACAAGTACCAGAGCATCGGCCTGCAGCGAGACAAGGCCACCGTGGGCGCGCCCACGCTGGTGGTCGGCAGCATCGAGTACGACCACTACTTCAATGAACGCTGGGGCATGGGCGTGTTCGTCGACGCGGGCGACGCGGCGCAATCGTTCGGCGACATGTCGCTGGCGGTCGGCTACGGCGTCGGCGCGCGGGTGCGCACGCCGGCCGGTCCGCTGTTCCTGGACGTGGCCTATGGCCAGCGCGAGCGCGACCTGCGCCTGCACTTCTCGCTGGGGATCGCGTTTTGACGGGGCTGCGCCGCTTCCTGCGCCACGTGCTGGTCTGGTGGTTGCCCGGGCTGGCGATGCTGGCCGTGCTGGCGTGCAGCTTCGTGTTCTGGCTGCTGGCCTCGCAGACCGGGTCGCGCCTGCTGCTGACCACCGCCGCCGAGCAACTGGACGGCCAGGCGCTGGCGGTGCGTGGCTCGGTCCTGCGCGGGCTGGAGGTCGGCCGGCTCGACCTGAATGTCAGCGGCACCCGCATCGGCATCAGCGACCTGCGCCTGAACGTGAATTGGCGCGCGCTGGGCAACCGGCTGCTGCACGTGCGCGAACTCTCGGCCAGCAACGTCGAGATCGGCCTGACCGCCGGCGAGGATGCGCCGGCCGATGACAAGCCTGAAGAACCCTTCAGCCTGCCGGCGCTGCCGGTGGACATTGCCGTGGACCGGCTGGCGCTGGGCGAATTCCATCTGCTGCAGGACGGCCAGCCGCTGCCGGTCGAACTGGGCGACCTGAGCGCCACGTTCGCCGCCGGCCAGCAGGGCGCGCAGTTGCGCATCGCCAATCTGCGCGTGGGCCACGAGATCGGCCAGGCCCAACTGAGCGGGCAGGCCGAACTGCTGGGGCTGGCCGACCCCTGGCCGTTCGCCGCGCGGCTGGACGTGACCGCGCGCGGGTCCGGTCCGGAATCGCCGCTGTGCCAGGCCGATCAACTGAGCGGCAGGTTCGCGCCGCCGGCGAAAGCGCCGTCCGAGACGCCCAAGGCGTCGGGCGCGCCCAAGCCCCGCGCCGGCGCGGCCAAGCCGGACGCCGCCAGGGGCAAGGCCGACGCCGCCAAGGCCGCCGCCAGCGGCAAAGCGCCCGCCGGCACTTCGCCGCAGGCCGCCAAGGAAACGGCCGCCAACGTATTCGTCGGCCCGCCCGCGCCCGTCTGCCAGGTGATCCTGCGCGCGGACGCGGCCGGCTCGCTCGAGAGCATCCAGGCCAAGCTGGATGGCGCCGGGGCCGGCCTGGTCGTGGACGTGGCGGCCGACCTGGCGCCGCGCACGCCGCTGGTGCTGCGCAGCGCGCGGGCCGACGCGCGGCTGCCGGACCAGTCGACGCTGTCGGCGCGCCTGGACCTGCAGGCGGTGGATGGCCAGCCGGGCCGCGACCGCATCGTCGGCACGCTCGGGGCGCAGCGCCTGGATCTGGCGCCCTGGCTCGGCGACGCGCTGCCGCCGGCCGTGGTCAGCGCCAATGCGCAATTGAGCGCCGAATTCGAGAACCTCAGCCAGTTGCGCCAGGCCGCGATCGACCTGCGCTTCGACGACGGCGCGCGCTGGAACAGGCAGGTGCTGGCCGGCACGGTCAAGGCGCAGGTGGATATCGCCGCGCCTGCCGCCAACCCGGCCACTCCGGCCGCCGCCGATCTGTTGGCCGGCCTGCGCATCCACGGCCTGGACGTGGACCTGAAGCTGGGCCCGAACCGGGTCCGCGCGCAGGGCGAGATCGGCGGCGCCGACGGCGCGCTGACGCTGGACGCGCAGGCGCCGCAGCTGGACGCGTTCTGGCCCGGCATCCCGGGCGGCGCCGACCTCAAGGGCAAGCTCGGCGGCACCGTCGCCGCCCACAAGGGCGAAATCACCGCCGGCTACAACCCGGCCAGGCCGCGTCCCGGCGTGCTGGGCGAATCGCGCGCCCAGGCCGCCATCGCCTTCACCGGCGGCTGGGGCCAGGGCGCGGCGGGCGAGCCCGATGCCGCCCTGACCGGCTGGCGCGGCACGGTCTCGCGCCTGAGCGCCGACAGCGCCGGCTTCACCGTGTCGGTCGACCGGCCGGTGACGCTGTCATACCTGCCGGCGGCGGTGGCGCCGCAATGGCAGTGGCAAGTGGGCCAGACGGTGATCGGCGTGGCCCTGCCGGGCAAGGAAAAACTGGCGATCGCCCACAAGGGTTCGCGCGGCGACGCCAAGCGCTGGGAAACCGCCGGGCAGGCCGACAACCTGGTGATCACGGCCGCCATGGCGCGCCAGGTGATCGCCGCCGTCGACCCCGAGGCCGCGGCGAAGATGGGCAAGGGCCCGAAGCGCGTCAACGCCACCGTGGCCGAGAGCCAGCGCCGCATCGCGCTGGATGCGTCCTGGGACCTGAAATTCGACGGCCGGCTGGCCGGCCGCGCCCGCATCGCGCGCCGCGACGGCGATCTGCTGATTCCGGGCGATCCGCCCGTGCCGCTGGGGGTGAAGGCGCTGGTGCTGGACCTGACGGCCACGCCGACCTCGGCCAACGCCAGCCGCCTGGACGCCAGGCTGGACCTGGCCACCGACAAGATGGGCAAGATCGCCGGCAACGGCACGGCGGTGCTGGCGATCGACGCCAAGGGCGGCATGGCGCTGGACCCGCGCCAGCCGATCCGCGCCAAGCTGGACGCGGACATCACCGACCTGGCCTGGGTCGGCCTGTTCGTCGGCGATTCGATGGAAATCGGCGGCCAGGTCAAGGCCAACCTCGAAGCTCAGGGCACGCTCAATGGCAAATGGAGCGCCAGCGGCGCGATCCAGGGCGACAAGCTGCGGGTGGTGCGCATCGACGACGGCGTGCGCCTGATCGAGGGCAAGCTGTCGGCGCGCCTGGATGGCGACAGGCTGGTGCTGGACAGCCTGCGCTTCCCGGCCTCGCTGCGGGTCATGCCGGCCGAATGGCGCACCAAGGAATGGATCACCACCAATCCCGAGGCCAAGGACGGCTATGCCGAGGCCAAAGGCCAGTGGAACCTGATCGACGGCGGCGGCAACGTGCGCCTGACGCTGTACCGCTTCCCGGCGCTGCAGCGCTCGGACCGCTACGCCATGGTGTCCGGCACCGTCGACCTGACCGCCGCGATGCCGCGCATCGACATCGTCGGCGACCTGAAGGCGGACGCCGGCTGGTTCAGCCTGGAGATCCTGCAGGGCGTGCCCTCGCTGGACGATGACGTCAAGGTGCGGCGCGCCGGCGACGATCCCGGCGCCGTGTCGACCCCGTTGCAGACCAGCATGAACCTGAAGTTCGACATGGGGCCGCGCTTCTACATCACCGGCATGGGGCTGGACGCCGGCCTGCTGGGGTCGATCCAGATCCTGCTGAACGACGGCCGCCTGACCGGCGTGGGCGCGCTGCGCACCCGCGGCGGCGGCATCGAGGCCTATGGCCAGAAGCTGCGGCTGCGGCGCGGCACGCTGACCTTCCAGGGCCGCCTGGACAATCCGCTGCTGGACATCGAGGCCCTGCGCACCGGCGAACAGGTCGAGGCGGGCGTGAAGGTCGTTGGCACCGCCCAGCGCCCGCGCATCGACCTGGTGTCGTACCCGGATGTCAGCGACGTCGAGAAACTGTCGTGGCTGCTGCTGGGCCGGGGGCCGGACGAAAGCGGCAGCGACGCGGCGCTGCTGCTGTCGGTGGGCACCGCGCTGCTGGGCGGCGGCCAGCCGTTCTACAAGCAGTTCGGGCTGGATGACGTCAGCGTGCGCACCGGCAACCTGGGCAGCTCGGGCAGCATCCTGCCGGACCGCACCGTGGCCGGCGACGTCAACCGCGACAGCGACAGCCAGCTGGCGACGCAGTTCCTGGTGGCCAGCAAGTCGTTCGCCAATGGCATCACCCTCAGCGTCGAGCAGGCGCTGGCGGGCAGCGACACGGTCGGCCGGGCCAGCTACCGGCTGGCGCGCGGCCTGTCGCTGGACCTGAAGGGCGGCTCGGTCAATGGCATCGCGCTGGTCTACCGGACCTTCTTCGGCGATTGACGCCCGTGGCCGTTCCGTCCCCGTTCGGGGACGGGGCGGCGCGCTCGGGATAAAATGACGCCCATTCCATTTCCCCAAGCACTCTCGCCACCATGAGCATCAAAAGCGACCGCTGGATCCGCCGCCAGGCCGAAGCCGGCATGATCGAACCCTTCGAAGCGGGTCAGGTCCGCACGGCCAATGGCGGGCGCATCGTCAGCTACGGCACCAGCAGCTACGGCTACGACGTGCGCTGCGCCGACGAATTCAAGATCTTCACGAACATCAATTCCACCATCGTCGACCCCAAGAATTTCGACGAAGGCTCGTTCGTGGACTTCAAGGGCGATGTCTGCATCATCCCGCCCAACTCGTTCGCGCTGGCCCGCACGGTGGAATACTTCCGCATTCCGCGCAGCGTGCTGACGATCTGCCTGGGCAAAAGCACCTACGCGCGCTGCGGCATCATCGTCAACGTGACGCCGCTGGAACCCGAATGGGAAGGCCACGTCACGCTGGAATTCTCGAACACCACGCCGCTGCCGGCCAAGATCTATGCCGGCGAAGGCTGCGCCCAGATGCTGTTCCTGGAAAGCGACGAGGTCTGCGAGACCTCGTACGCCGACCGTGGCGGCAAGTACCAGGGCCAGCGCGGCGTCACGCTGCCGCGCACCTGATAGCCAGCCGCGGGGCGCCGGCCGGCGCGCCCCGCCTTGCCTCGATGCCTGTCAGGGGCGCCCCGGCGCCGGGCGCAGGTATTCGATGTCCCACTCGCTTTCCGACACCTGCGCGAAGCCGTGGCGGCGATAGAAGCGGTTCGAGTCGCTGCCGCGAAGCGCGCCGACGCTGACCGGCAGGCCGCGCCGGTCGGCATCCCCCAGCAGGCGGCCCAGCACCTGGCCGCCCACCCCCAGCCCTTGTGCCGCGGGCACCACGTACAGATGATCCAGCCGCAGGCCGTTGCCGTCGGGACGCAGCGCGTAGAAACCGACGCGCGCGCCGTCGCGCTCGATGATCCAGGTGTGATCCGGCCGGAAGGTGTCGCGCAGGCGGGCGCGGGCCCGCTCGGGATCGAAGCGGCCCAGGCGTTCCAGGCTGTCGCGCATGGCCTCGATGCGCATGGCCAGCAGGGCCTCGAAATCGGCCGGGGTGGCCGGGACGTCGCGTAGCGCGCCCGCCGCCAGCGCGTCGTAGCCCTGGCCGAGAAACCGCAACAGGCAGATGCCGTGGCCGAACGGATCGCTCAGGTGGGCGATGCGGCCCCAGTCATGCGAAACGGGGGGATCCTCCAGCGTGGCGCCCGCCGCCACCGCCCGTTCGACAGCGCTGTCGACGTCGTCGACCACCACATCCAGATGCACCGGCGTCCAATGGCGGGCGTAGTCGCGCGGTTGCCGCGCGGCGCTCGCGGCGGGCGTGCCGGCGGCCTTTTCCAGCAGGTAGATCGGCGCCGACGCGCCCAGCATTTCCGCGGCCCCGGGACCGAGGCGGCGATGCAGCGCCAGGCCGAAGGCGCGGCCATAGAAATCGATGGCCGCCTCGAGATCGGGCACGTCGATGTTGACCAGGATGCGCATGAGGTCTTTCCACAAGAGGGGGATCGCAGAACATAGCATGGCGCGCACGCCGCGTTGCGATTGCGCCAGCGGCTTGCGCGGCGCTAAAGAACCTGGGGGCGCGACCGTAAAATGACATATGTGTTTGCCGATTTGGCGACGTCATCTCAGCAAGCGTGAGCAAGGCCTATCCGTGCGTTACCCCCATATCCCCTGGCTGCCCCTGTTGTTCTATCCCGCGCTGCCGGTGATTGCGGCGGTGGGGCTGTTGTTGTGGCGCCAGTGGCCGCCGGCGCTGACGCTGATCGTGCCGTTCGTGCCGTGGGTCATGGCGCTGGTCGGCGCGGCGATCTGCCTGATGTACCAGCGCTCGCAGACGCTGGCGTTGATGCTCGGCGTGCTTACGGCCGTGGCTATCTGGCCGATGCTGGCCAGCGAGGCGCCGTGGGCGTTGGGGCCGGCGCTGGTGTGGTGGTCGCTGGCCTACACCATCAACGCGCTCTGGCCGGAACGCGCCGGCATGCTGTGGGACCTGGCCGCGCGCATCGGCCTGATGGCGGTGGGCGCCGCGGCCATCACGCTGGCCGGCAAGGACGGCGTGGGCCAGTGGTTCGGCACGCTGGCGGTGCAGGGCATGCTCGGCCGGCTCGGCATTCCGGCCGAGGCGCTGGCGGCGCTGCTGGTGACCGGGCTGACCCTGACCCTGCTGCTGTTGCGCTACGGCCGCCCGCAGCAGGCCGGCCAATGGCTGGGTTTCGTCTGCATGGCCTGGGCGCTGCCGCGCGGCGGCGCCCATCCCATCGAGCTGGCCGTGATGGCCTCCGCCGCGCTGACATCGCTGTCTATTTCGCTGGCGCACGAGGGCTATCACATGGCCTTCCGCGACGAACTGACCGGCCTGCCGGGCCGCCGCGCGCTCAACGAGCGGCTGCAGCGCATGGGCCGCGTCTATACGTTGGCGATGGCCGACGTCGATCACTTCAAGGCATTCAACGACACCCACGGCCATGACGTCGGCGACCAGGTGCTGCGCATGGTGGCGGCGCAACTGCGGCGGGTGTCGGGCGGCGGCTATGCCTACCGCTACGGCGGCGAGGAATTCACGCTGGTGTTTCCGGGCAAGACCGCGATCGAGGCCATGCCGCACCTGGAAACCGTGCGGCGCGCGATCGAGGCCTACCAGATGCGGCTGCGCGACAAGCCGGCGCGGCCCAAGGCGGACCAGGTCGGCCTGCGCCGCCGGGGCGGCCGCGGGCGCAACGCGCGGCCGCTGCGGGTCACGGTCAGCATCGGGGTAGCCGAGCGCGGCGAGACGCTGCGCGCGCCGGACGCGGTCATCAAGGCGGCCGACCAGGCGCTCTACAAGGCCAAGGACGGCGGCCGCAACCAGGTCTGGGCCTACGGTTCGCGGCGCCGCGCCGGCGCCGCCTGACGCTGGCGGCCAGTGCGAGGCGCCTTGCCGTGAGCAGGCCCTAGCGGCCCGGCAGCGCCAGCGCCATCAATACCTCGTCGTACAGCTCGCCGTTGACGCACAGCGCTTCGCGTTCGAGGCCGTATTCCTCGAAGCCGAGGCTGGCGTACAACTGGCGCGCCGCCGCGTTGTTGGCGGTGACGCTCAGCTGCACCGTGCGCACGCCGCGCATGGCGCCGGCATGGTCGATGGCCGCCCGCATCAGCCGCCGCGCCAGGCCCCGGCCGCGCCAGCCGGGCGCCACGTAGACGCTCCAGATGTGCGCCTTGTGGCGCATCTTCAGCTTGCGCTGGCGGGTGACGCCGATGATGCCGGCCAGCGCCGCTTCCGAGAACACGCCGAACATCGCGCTGTCGTCCGCGGGGGCGATCCAGCCGCGGATGTCGTCCAGTGTCAGCGTGTGTTCCTCTTCGTAACTCGATCCGAACGCTTCCGGGGTCTCGCGCAGGGCGTCCAGGCGCAAGTGGCGCAGCGCCTGGGCATCCAGGGGGATCAGACGTCGGACAAGCGGCTCGGCTGCGGAATTCACGGGACGGGGCAGTGTTGGGAATAGGGTACGGTCGGGGCCGCGTTGGGCCAGTATAGGCGCGGGGGCTGCCTATAATGGGAGCAACGCCGCTTGCGGTTTTCACAAAGGAGCCAATGATGTTCGGTTTCCTCAAGATAAACCATGAGGCCGAGCGCGACGAGGTCCAGGAAGAGTTCGTGGCCCGCGTGGCTCACGCCGCCGAGGATTTCGTCCAGGCCGCCGGTTCCGCCGGAGCCGGGCTCGACTACACACCGTCGAGCGTCCATGCGCTGGAAGATGCGCTCGAAGCCGCGCATGTGGGCACCTTGCCCCTGACTCCCATGCAGACCGTCGGCGCCGCCGCCTACCTCTACGAGGTGGCCCGGCGCGCCCATGGCGGCCTGTACGAGGTCTGCGACGACGAGGACCCGGTGGTGCTGGTGTGCGGCGAGCCCGACGCCGAGGTCTGCTTCGGCGCCATCGCCAAGGTCGAGCGGCGCATCCGCTACGGCGCCGCCGAGGCCATCCCGCCGTACTTCGACCGCTTCATCGCGGCGCTGGACGCGGGCGAGGCCCGCGCCCTGCGGTAGGTCCGCGCGCCTCGCGCGGGGGCCTGGCCGGCGTCCTGCCGGCCGCCCCGCGGGGGCCGCTCGCGGACTCGTTGCAACGGTCTTCGGGAAAACCATAGGGTCTGGAGAAAAACGGCCCTACAATTCGGCCATTCCCGCCGCCGGCGGGGACCTCGCGCCCGCCTGTCATCAGACGGTTTTTCACTAGAAGTACACTCGCGTCCGCCAACACGGTCCGATTCGCCTTGCCCCCAGGAGCGCCTGCATGAAATTCCGCTTCCCCATCTTCATCATCGACGAGGACTACCGTTCCGAGAACGCGTCCGGTCTGGGTATCCGTGCTTTGTCTTCGGCGATCGAGGCCGAGGGCGTCGAGGTGATCGGGGTGACCAGTTACGGCGACCTGAGTTCGTTCGCCCAGCAGCAGAGCCGTGCCAGCGCCTTCATCCTGTCGATCGACGATGAAGAATTCGACGTGGATTCGCCCGAGGACGTGGCCAGCGCGATCAAGAACCTGCGCACCTTCATCGGCGAACTGCGTTTCCGCAACGCCGACATCCCCATCTACCTGTACGGCGAGACGCGCACCTCGGAACACATTCCGAACGACATCCTGCGCGAACTGCACGGCTTCATCCACATGTTCGAGGACACCCCCGAATTCGTGGCGCGCCACATCATCCGCGAAGCCCGCAGCTACGTCGACAGCCTGCCGCCGCCGTTCTTCCGCGAGCTGGTCAAGTACGCGCAGGATGGCTCCTATTCCTGGCACTGCCCCGGCCACTCGGGCGGCGTGGCGTTCCTGAAGAGCCCGGTGGGCCAGATGTTCCACCAGTTCTTCGGCGAGAACATGCTGCGCGCCGACGTCTGCAACGCCGTCGACGAACTGGGCCAGTTGCTGGACCACACCGGCCCGGTGGCCGAGTCCGAACTGAACGCGGCGCGCATCTTCCACGCCGACCACTGTTTCTTCGTGACCAACGGCACCTCGACCTCGAACAAGGTGGTGTGGCACGCCAACGTCGCCGCCGGCGACGTGGTGGTGGTGGACCGCAACTGCCACAAGTCGATCCTGCACGCCATCACCATGACGGGCGCGATCCCGGTGTTCCTGCGCCCGACGCGCAACCACCTGGGCATCATCGGCCCGATCCCGCTGGAAGAGTTCCACCCGGACAACATCCGCAAGAAGATCGAGGCCAACCCGTTCGCGCGCGAAGCGGTGAACAAGAACCCGCGCATCCTGACGCTGACGCAGAGCACCTACGACGGCGTGATCTACAACGTCGAGATGATCAAGAAGGAACTGGGCAGCTACGTCGACACGCTGCACTTCGACGAAGCCTGGTTGCCGCACGCCTCGTTCCACGAGTTCTACCAGGACATGCACGCGATCGGCCAGGACCGTCCGCGCAGCCAGGACGCGATGGTGTTCGCCACGCACTCCACGCACAAGCTGCTGGCCGGCATCTCGCAGGCCTCGCAGATCATCGTGCAGGAATCCGAGACCCGCAAGCTGGACCGCAACGTCTTCAACGAAGCCTACCTGATGCACACGTCGACCTCGCCGCAGTACGCGATCATCGCGTCGTGCGACGTGGCCGCGGCCATGATGGAACCCCCGGGCGGCACCGCGCTGGTCGAGGAGAGCATCCGCGAAGCCATGGACTTCCGCCGCGCCATGCGCAAGGTGGAATCCGAGTTCGGCAAGAACGACTGGTGGTTCAAGGTCTGGGGCCCGAACCGCCTGGTGTCCGAAGGCATCGGCAACCGCGACGAATGGATCCTGGAGTCCAACGAGCACTGGCACGGCTTCGGCGACCTGGCCGAAGGCTTCAACATGCTGGACCCGATCAAGGCCACGGTCATCACGCCGGGGCTGGACATGTCGGGCAGCTTCGGCGAAACCGGCATCCCCGCCGCGCTGGTCTCCAAGTACCTGACCGAGCACGGCGTGGTGGTCGAGAAGACCGGCCTGTATTCGTTCTTCATCCTGTTCACCATCGGCATCACCAAGGGCCGCTGGAACACGCTGCTGACCGCGCTGCAGCAGTTCAAGGACGACTACGACCGCAACCAGCCGCTGTGGCGCATCCTGCCGGACTTCTGCCGTGGCCATCGCCGCTACGAGCGCATGGGCCTGCGCGACCTGTGCCAGCAGATCCACGAGGCCTACCGCGAGCGCGACGTGGCCCGCCTGACCACCGAGATGTACCTGAGCGACATGGTGCCGGCGCTCAAGCCGTCCGACGCCTTCGCCCGCATGGCGCACCGCGAGGTCGAGCGTGTCGACATCGACCAGCTGGAAGGCCGCGTCACCGGCGTGCTGCTGACGCCGTATCCGCCGGGCATCCCGCTGCTGATTCCGGGCGAGCGCTTCAACCGCACCATCGTCCAGTATCTGCAGTTCGCGCGCGAATTCAACGAGCGCTTCCCGGGCTTCGAAACCTACATCCACGGCCTGGCCGACGAAGTGGGTCCGGACGGCGAGAAGCGCTACTACGTTGACTGCCTGATCGAAGACTGATCGGGTCCGGAGTCTTGATGTTCGATGTCGCCGTTCTCGGCGCCGGCGCCGCTGGCATGATGTGTGCCGCGGTCGCCGGTCAGCGCGGCCTGCGCGTGGTGTTGGTGGATCACGCCGAACGGCTGGCCGAGAAGATCCGCATCTCCGGCGGCGGCCGCTGCAACTTCACCAACCTCGGCGCCGGCCCCGCCAACTTCCTGTCCGACAATCCGCATTTCTGCCGGTCGGCGTTGGCGGGCTACACGCCGCAGGACTTCCTGGCGCTGCTCAAGCGCCACCGCATCGCCTGGCACGAGAAGCACCGCGGCCAGCTGTTCTGCGACGATTCCAGCGAGTCCATTATCGAGATGCTGCGCGCCGAATGCGACGCCGGTGGCGTGCAGTGGCGCATGGGCTGCCAGGTGGCCGAAGTGGCCCATGGCGAGGCCGGCTTCGAGCTGCGCACCAGCCAGGGCGCGATCCGCGCGGCCAAGCTGGTGGTGGCCACCGGCGGCATGGCGATCCCGCAGCTGGGCGCCACCGACTTCGGCCTGAAACTGGCGCGCCAGTTCGGCCTGAAGGTGGTCGAGCCGCGGCCGGCGCTGGTGCCGCTGACCTTCGACGCCGCGCACTGGCAGCCGCTGGCCGAGCTGTCCGGCGTGGCGCTGGAGGTCAACCTGGCCACGGGGCAGGGCAAGGCGCGTGGCGAGTTCCTCGAGGACCTGCTGTTCACCCATCGCGGCCTGTCGGGCCCGGCCATCCTGCAGATCTCCAGCTTCTGGAAGCCGGGCGAGCCCATCGTGATCGACCTGGCGCCGGGGCGCGACCTGGCCGCCGAACTGCTGGCGGCCAAGTCGGGCAACCGGCAGCAGTTGCACACGGTGCTGGCCGGCCTGTGGCCCAAGCGCCTGGCCGACCGCTGGCTGCAGCTGGCGGAGCAGGGCGGCAAGCCGGGCCTGGCGGCGCTGCGCCTGGCCGACGCGCCGGACAAGACCCTGCGCGCGCTGGCGCAGGACATTCACCAGTGGACGCTGGTGCCCAGCGGCACCGCCGGCTACAAGAAGGCCGAGGTCATGCGCGGCGGCGTCGACACCCGCGGCCTGGACCAGAAGTCGATGCAGGCCAGGACCACCCCCGGCCTGTACTTCATCGGCGAGACCGTGGACGTCACCGGCTGGCTCGGCGGCTACAACTTCCAGTGGGCCTGGGCCTCGGGCGTGGCCTGCGGCAACGCACTCTAGGCGGGTACGACGCTTGCTGCGCGGGCGATAGCCTGTCTGCATGACAGGCATTGCAACGTTATCGTTGTGATATCAAATAAAAATACCTATCATTTGTATTTTCAAAAAATCGGACGCTGATCGTCACCGGCAGCGTCGCCCGAAGGAGACCGCCTTGGCCTACACCCTGCCGCCCCCTGCCTTACGCCTACGACGCGCTCGAGCCGCACATCGACGCCCTGACGATGGAGATCCACCACAGCAAGCACCACCAGACCTACGTCAACAACCTGAACGCCGCGCTGGAAGGCGCCGGCATCGCCACCGATGAACCGATCGACGCCCTGGTGGCGCGCATCGACCAGCTGCCCGAGGCCATCCGCGGCGCGGTGCGCAACAACGGCGGCGGCCACGCCAACCACAGCCTGTTCTGGTCGGTCATGTCGCCGCAGGGCGGCGGCGAGCCCGATGGCGCGCTGGCCCGCGCCATCGATGCCGAACTGGGCGGCCAAGCCGCCTTCCGCGAAGCCTTCACCAAGGCGGCGCTGACGCGCTTCGGCAGCGGCTGGGCCTGGCTCAGCGTGACGCCGGCCGGCAAGCTGGTGGTGGAAAGCAGCGCCAACCAGGACAGCCCGCTGATGCATGGCAACACCCCGATCCTGGGCCTGGACGTGTGGGAGCACGCCTACTATCTGAAGTACCAGAACCGCCGGCCGGAATACATCGGCGCCTTCTACAACGTGATCGACTGGTCCGAGGTGGCGCGCCGTTACGCCGCCGCCGTGGGCTGATCCCGGTTCGCGCGGGAGGCAGCGGTCCATGAACACCTTCAGCCGTCATCGCGTCCGGCCCGCGGCCACCAGCGTCAGCGTCTGGACGCTGGCGGTGCTGGTGGCCTGCCTGGGCCTGCACCAGGCCTGGGTCTATTTCGGCGCCCACGCGCCGCACGTGGCGGACGCGCTGCTGGGCGGCATGGTCGCGGCCGGCGCCACGGCTGCCGGCACCGTGCCGGTACTGTTCGCGCGCACCATCCCGCAGAAGATGCAGGACAGCATGTTCGGCTTCGGCGCGGGCGTGATGCTGGCGGCCAGCGCCTTTTCGCTGGTGGCGCCGGGCATCGCGGCGGCCGAGGCCGGCGGCGCCGGCCCGTGGGGCGCGGGCCTGACGGTGGGCGCGGCGATCCTGCTGGGCGCGGCGGTGCTGCTGCTGATGGACCGGCTGCTGCCGCACGAGCATTTCATCAAGGGCCGCGAAGGCATCGAGGCGCACCGCCTGCGCCGCACCTGGCTGTTCGTCTTCGCCATCACGCTGCACAACCTGCCCGAGGGCCTGGCCATCGGCGTGGGCTACGCCGGCAACGATCCGGTGCGCGGCACGGCGCTGGCCACGGGCATCGCCATCCAGGACATTCCCGAAGGGCTGGTGGTGGCGGTGGCGTTGATCGCCGCCGGCTACAAGCGCGCCTTCGCGGTGGCGCTGGGCATGCTGTCGGGCCTGGTCGAGCCGGTCGGCGCGGTGCTGGGCGCGGCGGTGGTGGGCTGGTCGGCGGCGTTGCTGCCGTGGGGGCTGGGGTTCGCCGCCGGGGCCATGCTGTTCGTCATCAGCCACGAGATCATCCCCGAATCGCACCGCAAGGGGCACGAGGTCTACGCCACCTGCGGACTGATGCTGGGCTTCGTGCTGATGATGCTGCTGGACACCGCGCTGGGCTGAGCGGGCGTTGCGTGGGGGGGG
>NZ_CYTY01000005.1:252521-262878 GCF_001298995.1 Achromobacter sp. 2789STDY5608615 | reverse complement strand
CTCTGCAAGACGGCTCGCTGACCGTCCAGTGCCACCTTCGCAGCGTTTTCAAGACGCCGCATTGCCGCCTTCGCAGCGGTTTTCAAGACCGCCGCCACAACGGCGTAATCATCGACGCCGTGATCTTCCGAACGCTGAAAACGGTGTGCCAAAATCACCTTGAGCAAGCCTGCAACCCGCGCCAGCATTGAATGTGCCCAAATAACAACGCTCGTGGGCCGGCTGGGTTTGTGCGGTAAGATTGACCGAGTCAATTGTTGGAGCGTAATCGTGAGTGATACCCAGACCCCCGCGCCCGGTACGGCATTAGACCTGCGCACGCTGACCCATGTGGCCTATGGTTTGTTCGCCCTGGGCTTTCTGACCAGTGGTTTCCTGGGCATCGCCACGCTGGCGGCCGTCGTGCTGATGTACCTGAAGCGTTCGGACGTCGCCGGCACCGTCTATGCCGCCCATTTCGACTGGCTGCTGCGCACCTTCTGGTGGGCGTTGCTGTGGCTGGCCATCAGCTGCCTGGCGCTGATCATCTATATTGGCTGGATCGGCGTGGTCGCGACGGTGGTGTGGGGCTTGTACCGCCTGATCAAGGGCTGGCTGGCCCTGCTGGACGGCGTTGCGCCGACCTCCTACGCCTGATTCCAGGTTCTCGAGCAAAAAAGGCCGGCTGATGCCGGCCTTTTTTTATCCGTTCAATACGACGTACAGCGCGACCAGCAACATGGCGCTGCCGAATACCCTGGCCTGGATGCGCAGCGCCTGCGGCGAATTGAAGCGTCCCAGGATGACCTTGCCACCGTAGATCCAGGGAAAATGGCAGAACAGGCCCAGGATCACGAATGCTGCGCTGAGCCGCCCGACCTGCAGCGACAGGCTGACGCCGGGCATGAGGAACTGGGCGAACATGACCGCGATCATCGAGTGGATTTTCGGATTCAGGATCACGCAGATGAAGCCGTCGACGAAGCCGAGCGGCCGGGTGTCGGCGGCCTGGCTTGCGGGTTTGGCCGATGCACGAAAGAAGCCCCAGGCCAGATAAAGCAGGTAGAGGACGCCCATCCACTTCAGCACGACGTGGATCTGCGGATGCTCATGCAGGGCGCCGCCCAGGCCCAGGCCGTAAAGCGCGCACAGCGCCAGGTTCGCGGCTTCGAATCCGACCCAGAAGGGCACGGACCCCCGCAAGCCGTAGCGGCCACCCGCGGTGGCCAGCAGCGTATTGCCCGGCCCGGGGCTGATGATCATGGGCACCGCATACCCGACAAACGCCATCCAGACTTCCCATCCCGTCATTGCCGCTCCTTGGCTGGCCGTGGACCGGCGCGCGTATTGGGCTGAGCACCGGCGAAGCCGCCATTAAACGGGGCTTACCGAGGCTGGCAAAACGATCTATTCTCATGCCTTCGATAACTCAGGCTAATCGAGTTCATGCGACGCTTGCCTCCGCTCGGCGCCTTGCGCGCCTTTGAAGCCGCTGCGCGTCACCTGAGTTTCACGCGCGCGGCGGCCGAGCTGTGCGTAACGCAGGCGGCCATCAGCCACCAGGTGCGGGCGCTGGAACAATGGCTGGGCCGGGAGCTGTTCGTCCGGCGTGGTCATGCGCTGGCATTGACGCACAAGGGGCAGGCTTATCTGGATGAGCTATCGCTCGCATTTGACCGCATGGCGGCCGCCACGGAGCAGGCGCGTGAGCATCGCGAGGGGCCGTTGCGGATCACGGCGCTGCCTTCCTTTGCCTCGCGTTGGCTGTTGCCGCGTCTGCCGGCGTTTCGCCAACGTCATCCCGAGATCGAGTTCCGTGTCGCCAGCTCGGCGCGCTTGTGGCCGGGCGATGATGAATTCGATCTTGGCATCCGCTCCGGCCTGGGCCGTTGGCCGGGACTGAAGTCGGACTTGATCGCGCGGGAGTATCTGAGTCCGGTGTGCCATCCCCGGTTGGTGGAAGGCCCGCCGGCCTTGTCCGAGCCCGCCGACCTGGCGAACGTCATGCTGCTGCACGACGAGCCACGCGCGGCATGGCGCCAGTGGTGCGAACTGGCGCGGGTGTCGCTGGACCTGACGCAGGGCGTGCAATTCAGTGATGCCGCGCTGGTGCTGCAAGCGGCGGCCGATGGGGTGGGCGTGGCGCTGGGGCGCTTGATGTTGGCGGCGGATGATCTGCGCGCCGGCAAGCTGGTTCGCCTGTTCGATCAGGTGCTGCCCAACGACTATAGCTATTGG
The DNA here is from genome assembly GCF_001298995.1 of Achromobacter sp. 2789STDY5608615. Taxonomy (NCBI): domain Bacteria; kingdom Pseudomonadati; phylum Pseudomonadota; class Betaproteobacteria; order Burkholderiales; family Alcaligenaceae; genus Achromobacter; species Achromobacter sp. 2789STDY5608615. The sequence goes on along the minus strand of NZ_CYTY01000005.1, from coordinate 260,661 downwards.
CTGGTATCTTCGCGCACGGCCGCACAGCGGCCGGACGCACAGGCATTTCGCGCCTGGTTGCTCGAGGAGGCGCGCAAATCGCGCCTCTCGCCGGCGCTGGCGAAACGCTGAAGAGCCAGGCTGGGCAAGGCTTTGCGGGCAATGACTAATGTGATCGACGGCATCGCGGATGCGATGCCGTACAGGGCGTTCCGCGCAAGGGGATGAGGGGAGGCCATGGCGTGTCGGACATTGCGAACCGCGAGATATCGCGGGCCTTCGCTGTGCAACACGCATTCAGAACGGGCGCGTATCTCTCGATCGATCAAGACCGGGACGACGTTGTCCAAGCGATTGGACGCGACAGCGTTCGCATGCAAACGGATATGGAGGGGGAGGAGAGCCGTGCCCATCGCGGGTGTGGGACTGGCTGCGCAAGGCGGAAAGCCTGCGGTGGCGGGAATCGCCGGAAGTCGGGTCCGCCCGGCGTTCAAGCCAGGGCGTCGCGACAGTATCGAGGCAGGGACGTACCGGGTACGCCCTTTGCCTGCTTACTTCAGATGTGCGTTGACCAGCTTGGTCAGTTCGAACATCGTGACCTGATCCTTGCCGAAGATCGGGCGCAGCTTGGCATCGGCGTTGATGTTGCGCTTGTTGCTCGCATCTTGCAGGTTGTGCTTCTTGATGTATTCCCAGATCTTCTTGGTGACCTCGGTGCGCGGCACGGCTTCCGAACCGATCACAGCAGCCAGTTCGGCGCTGGGAGTCAGGGGCTTCATGAATGCAGCGTTCGGCTTGCGCGCGGTCGCGGGTTTGGAGGTTGTGGCCATAATGCGGCGCTCCTTCTCTGGCTGTTGGAAAAATTGTCCTGCGGCCGGAGCATAACGTGTCTCTCCGGTAAAGACAAAGGCATTTATCCTCTGTAGCAACTAAAATATCCCGACTGTCCCCCCTCTCACGTCATTCTGTAACCTCCTATGTACGCACGTTCTCCTTTGGAATCAATTCGGCTGTTTCATGACGAATTGACGGCGCTGCGGCGCGACTTGCATGCCCATCCCGAGCTTGGCTTCGAAGAAGTCCGGACGTCCGGGATCGTTGCCGGCGCGCTGGAGGCGCTGGGAATCGAGGTGCACCGGGGTATCGGCAAGACCGGCGTGGTGGGCGTCATCCGCGGCAAGCGCTGCGACAGCGGCCGCATGATCGGCCTGCGCGCCGACATGGATGCGCTGCCGATGACGGAGGACAACGAGTTCGGGCACAAGTCGACCAAGCCGGGCCTGATGCACGGCTGCGGCCACGACGGCCATACGGCGGTGCTGATCGGGGCCGCCAAGTACCTGGCGCAGACGCGCAATTTCGATGGCACGGCCGTCCTCATCTTCCAGCCGGCCGAGGAAGGGCGCGGCGGCGCCAAAGCCATGATGGAGGATGGGTTATTCGACACCTTTCCCTGTGACGCCATCTATGCGCTGCACAACTGGCCCGGCCTGAAGCCTGGCACCATCGGCATCAATCCGGGGCCGATGATGGCGGCGGCCGACCGCTTCGAGATCCTGATCACCGGCCGCGGCGGCCACGGCGCGCATCCTTATCAGACGATCGACCCGGTGACGATCGCCGGCCAGATCATCACGGCGCTGCAGACCATCGTGTCGCGCAACGTCAATCCGCTGGATTCCGCCGTCGTGTCCATTGGCTCGCTGCAGGCGGGCCATCCCGGCGCGATGAGCGTGATTCCGCGCGAGGCCCGGATGGTGGGCACGGTGCGCACGTTCCGCAAGTCGGTGCAGGAGATGGTCGAGACGCGCATGCGCGAACTGGTCACGGCGATTGCCAGCGCCTTTGGCGGCACCGCCGAACTGACCTACGAACGCATCTATCCCGCGACCCTGAATACGCCGCAGCACGCCAACTTGGTCGCCGACATCGCCACCGAGATGATCGGCAAGGAAAACGTGGTGCGTGATCTGGTACCGTCGATGGGGTCGGAGGATTTCTCCTTCATGCTGCAAAGCAAGCCTGGCGCCTATTTCCGGCTGGGGCAGGGCGGGGCCGATTCCGGCTGCGTGCTGCACAACTCGCATTTCGATTTCAACGATGCCGTCATCCCCCTGGGCAGCGCGATGTTCTGCGCGCTGGCCGAACGGGGCATGCCGCTGGCAGATTAAGAAGCTCTCCATGTCCACGCAAAACACGAATCAACTGATCATCACCCGCCCTGACGATTGGCACCTGCACCTGCGCGATGGCGCGGCGCTGGAAGCGGTGGTGGCCGACACGGCCAGGCAATTCGCCCGCGCCATCATCATGCCCAACCTGAAGCCGCCGGTGACCACCACCGAGCAGGCGCTGGCCTATCGCAGCCGCATCCTGGCCGCGCTGACCAAGGCGGGCGGTGATGCCGACGCCTTTACGCCGCTGATGACGCTGTACCTGACCGACAACACCTCGGCCGAAGAGATCTTCCGCGCGCACGAGTCGGGCCAGGTCTACGCGGTCAAGCTGTATCCCGCGGGCGCGACCACCAACTCCGACGCCGGCGTGACCGACCTGCTGGGCAAATGCGCCAAGGCGCTGGAAGCGCTGGAGAAATGCGGCATGCCGCTGCTGGTGCACGGCGAAGTGACGGATCCGTCGATCGACGTGTTCGACCGCGAAGCGATTTTCGTGGAGCGCGTGATGAAGCCGCTGCGCCGCGCGTTCCCGGCGCTGAAGGTGGTGTTCGAGCACATCACCACCAAGGAAGGCGCCGAATACGTGCGCGATGCCGAGGGGCCGATCGCGGCAACGATCACGCCGCAGCACCTGCTGTACAACCGCAATGCGATCTTCCAGGGCGGCGTGCGGCCGCATTGGTACTGCCTGCCGATCCTCAAGCGCGAAACCCACCGGCTGGCGTTGGTGGAAGCGGCCACCGGCGGCAGCCCGCGTTTCTTCCTCGGCACGGACAGCGCGCCGCATGCGCGCGGCCTGAAGGAGCACGCCTGCGGCTGCGCCGGCTGTTATACCGCGCTGCATGCGATGGAGCTGTACGCGACCGCGTTCGACGCGGTCGGCAAGCTGGACAAGCTGGAAGGCTTTGCAAGCTTCCACGGTCCGGACTTCTACGGCCTGCCGCGCAATACCGGCAAGCTGACGCTGGTGCGCGAGAGCTATCAGATTCCGGATGAAGTGCCGTTCGGTGACACCGGACTGGTGCCGCTGGCCGCTGGCGAGACGCTGGCCTGGCGCGCGGCAGTCTGAGCATGCCGGCCGCCGCCATGTGGACATGGTGGGTGGCGGCCGCCCTCTATATATAGAGGGCGCTGAAGTCGAGGGCGTGGTGACGGACCCGCCGCGGTCGCGGCGGTCCCGCTATCGCGTCAGAGGGCGCTTTCGCGGCGCGCCTCGAGCAATTCCCAACGCGCGAATTTTTCCTCGAGCTCGCTTTCCAGCTTGGACAGCTCGCTGTTGATGCGTTCGACTTCGGCCGGCGCATCGCGATAGAGGCTGCCGTCGGCGAGCTTGCCGGCCAGTTCGGCCTGCTGCGCTTCGAGCGCCGCGATGGCTTCGGGCAGGCCTTCGAGTTCGCGCAGTTCCCACGAATTCATCTTGGCGGCGCGGGCCGGCTTGGGCTTGGCGGCCTTGGCGCGGGCCGCGGCTTCGTCGGCGGCGCGCGCCGCCTTGGCCGCGTCTTCCTCCGCCGCCGCGGCAGGCGCCGGGGCGGGGCGCTGGGCCACCCATTCGTCGTAGCCGCCGACGTAGTCGCGCCAGTGGCCGTTGCCTTCGTAGGCGATGGTCTGGGTGACGACGTTGTTCAGGAACGCGCGGTCGTGGCTGACCAGCAGCACCGTGCCCGAGTATTCCTGCAGCAGTTCTTCGAGCAGCTCCAGCGTTTCGATATCGAGGTCGTTGGTGGGTTCGTCCAGCACCAGCACGTTGGCGGGACGCGCGAACAGGCGCGCCAGCAGCAGGCGGGCGCGCTCGCCGCCCGACAGGCTGCGCACCGGCGAACCGGCGCGGGCGGGCGAGAACAGGAAGTCGCCGAGATAGCTCATGACGTGCTTGCGGGTGCCGCCGATCTCGACCCACTCGCTGCCCGGGCTGATGATGTCGACCAGCGTCGCGTTTTCGTCGAGCTGGGCTCGCATCTGGTCGAAGTAGGCCACCGACACGTTGGTGCCCATGCGGGTCTTGCCGCTGTCGGGTTGCATTTCGCCCAGGATCAGCTTGAGCAGCGTGGTCTTGCCGGCGCCGTTGGGGCCGATGATGCCGATACGGTCGCCGCGCAGGATGGTGGTGGAGTAGTCGTCCACCACGATCTTCTCGCCAAAGCGTTTGCCGACGTGTTCCAGTTCGGCCACCATCTTGCCCGAACGCTGGCCCTCGGCCAGCGCCAGCGACACATCGCCGACGCGCTCGCGGCGCTCGGCGCGTTCGACGCGCAGGCGTTCCAGGCGCCGCACGCGGCCTTCATTGCGGGTGCGGCGGGCTTCCACGCCCTTGCGGATCCAGACTTCTTCCTGGGCCAGCAGCTTGTCGAAGCGAGCCTGTTCGAGGCGCTCGGATTCCAGCCGCTGGGCCTTGCGCTCCTGCCATTGCGAGAAATTGCCGGGGAAGCTGAGCAGCCGGCCGCGGTCCAGTTCGACGATGCGGGTGGCCACCGAATCCAGGAAGCGGCGATCGTGGGTGATGATGACGGCGGCGCCCTTCCAGGTGCGCAGCATCTCTTCGAGCCAGGCGATGCCGTCGAAGTCGAGGTGGTTGGTGGGCTCGTCCAGCAGCAGCAGATCGGGTTCCTCGACCAGCGCGCGGGCCAGCGCGACGCGCTTGCGGGTGCCGCCCGACAGGCCGGCGATCTGGGCGTCCGCCGGCAGGCCGAGTTTTTCCAGCACGGCGCGCACGCGCGACGGGCGTTGCCAGTCTTCATGGTCGCCGTCGACATTGCAGACCACGTCGAAGACGGTGGCGTTTTCGTCCAGTTCCGGTTCCTGTTCGACCGTGGCCACGCGCAGGCCCGAGGTGCGGGCGATGTCGCCATCGTCGGGCACGGTGCGGCCGTCGAGCAGCCGCAGCAGCGAGGACTTGCCGGCGCCGTTGCGGCCGATGAGGCCGATGCGCTCGCCGGCCTGGATGGCGAAGTCGGCGTGGTCCAGCAGCGGATGGTGGCCATAGGCCAGCTGGATGTCGGTCAGGGTGATGAGCGTTGCGAGAGCCATGTAGTGAGGTCGTTCTTGCGGCGGATGAGCGGATCAGACCGGTATTGTCGCAGGAACCCGCGCCGGGGTTCGGGGACGGAGCGGCGACCTGTACTAGAATACGCACCGCAAGGCGGGTCGGGCGGTCGCGGTGGATGCAAGTCCATCGAGGAAGGTCCGGACTCCACAGGGCAGGGTAGCGGCTAACGGCCGTCCGGTCGCGTCTTCGGGCGCGGTCGAGGAATAGGGCCACAGAGACGAGTCTGCGGGGCGGGCGCGCCAGTCGCGCACCGATACGGCCATCTCCGTATCGCGCCGGTCGGCAACGGCCGGCGGCATCGCAGGGTGAAACGCGGCAACCTCTACCCGGAGCAACATCAAATAGGCATGCGTGCGGCTTTCGGGCCGCGAAGGGCGGCTCCGTCCAAGCATGCGGGTAGGTGGCTACAGCGGCTCAGCAATGATCCGCGCAGAGGAATGATCGCCCGCCAGGGAAACCTGGCGTACAGAATCCGGCCTATAGACCCGTCTTGCATTGGATTTCTCATCGGAGCGGGGCCGCCGGCCGGCTTTTTTCAAGCCCGGCCATCCGCCATCTGGCGCGGAACGCCCGTCAACCCTTGGCAAGCGGGCTGGGTAAAACAATGCAAAGGCATTGTTAGCCGCCACTTCTTAAGAAGCACTTTTAGATAGTGACGCAACCTCCTGATTTATTGGGAGGTTTTTCTTTTTGCGCATTTACAAGTTGCTCTAAGTCCTTGTTGTGATTGAAAAAATTGCAACCGCGCGCTTGACCGCCCCATTGCCATACCGTAGAGTGGGAAATAGTAGGAAATTGTGCAATTAAGTGGGGTAAAAGTGGTGTTTCAGGGAAGCAGCGCGCTCACGCTGGATGCCAAGGGACGGATCTCGATTCCGACCCGGCATCGTGACGCGCTGATGGCGCAGGCGGAAGGCCGCCTGACCCTGACCCGCCACCCAGACGGCTGCCTGCTGGTGTACCCGCGGCCCGAGTGGGAAAAGAAGCGCGAGCAGATTGCCGCCTTTCCCATGACGGCGCGTGCGTTGCAGCGGCTGTTGCTGGGCAACGCTCAGGACGTGGAACTGGACGGCTCCGGCCGCGTCCTGATCGCGCCTGAACTGCGCAACGCTTCCGGTATGACGCGCGATGTGATGCTGCTCGGTCTGGGCGCCCACTTCGAGCTGTGGGATGCCGCTACCCTGGCCAGCCGCGAGGCTGAGGATCTGGCCAAGGGTATGCCGGATGTGTTGAATCAGTTTTCGTTCTGAAAGAGTTATGGAATTCGAACATCGGCCCGTCCTGCTGGAGCCGACGGTGGACGCGCTGTTGCTGGCCGATTTCGGCGGCAAGGGCGCGGCACGGTCGCAGCCCGGCGACGAGCCGGCCGCGGCTACGCGTGCGGAACGCGGCGTCTTCGTGGACGGCACCTTTGGTCGCGGCGGTCACAGCCGCGAACTGCTTGGCCGCCTGGGCCCGGCGGCGCGCCTGGTGGTGTTCGACAAGGATCCCGAGGCGATCGCGGTAGCCAATGCGTTGGCGGCGGCGGACTCCCGGGTGACGGTGGTGCATGGCGGCTTTGCCACCATGGCCGAAGAATTGCGGCAGCTCGGCATCGAGAAGGTCGATGGCGTGATGCTGGATCTGGGCGTGTCGTCGCCTCAGATCGATGATGCCGAGCGCGGTTTCTCGTTCATGCGGGACGGCCCGCTCGACATGCGGATGGACACCACTCGTGGACCCACGGTGGCGGATTGGCTGGCGCAAGCCAGTGTGGATGAGATGCGGGAGGTCATAGCGGATTATGGCGAAGAACGGTTTGCTTTTCAGGTTGCAAAGGCGATTGCTGCTCGCCGCGCAACAAGGCCGCTGCGCACCACGCTCGAACTTGCCGAGTGCGTCGCCAGCGCCGTCCGCACGCGCGAAAAGGGGCAGCATCCGGCCACACGCACCTTTCAAGCTCTACGGATTTACATCAATCGGGAACTCGAAGAGCTCGCGCGCACCCTCGCGTCAGCTCTAGACCTGCTCGCCCCAGGGGGGAGGTTGGCGGTGATCAGCTTTCATTCGCTTGAAGACCGCATGGTCAAGCAGTGCATCGCGGCGGCGGCTCGTCCGGCCGCCGCGCATGCGCGCCTGCCCCTGCGCGAAAGCGAAATGCCCCAGCCGGTCCTGCGTTCCCTGGGACGCGTGCTGGCCGAAGACGAGGAAGTCTCGGCCAACGCGCGCGCCCGTTCGGCGGTGCTGCGCGTCGCCGAACGCACCGCCACGCCCCTGCCCGCCGAGGGCGGCATGGCGTTCGTGAAAATCGGTTCGCTGCCCGGCAGCGATCTCGCGCCGCCGCCCCGCCGCGGCGGCAAGGGAGGGCGCCGCTGATGGGTCGCGTCAACCTGATCGTTGCGGCTTTGCTGATGCTGTCGGCCATTTCCCTGGTCACCAGCCGGTATCAGTCGCGCCAGCTCTTCGTCGAGCTGGGTCGCGATCAGGCGCAGGCGCGCGACCTGGAAACCAACTGGCGGCGCCTGCAGCTGGAACGCGCCGAGCTGGCGCGCAATGCGCGTGTCGACGTGATCGCGCGCGACAGCCTGAAGATGATTCCCATCGTGCCGGACCGCACGCTGTACCTGAACCAGGCGCCGGTGCCGGCCAACGGAGGTGCCCAATGAAGCGCGTTCCGTTCTTCGACAATCCGGTGCTGCGCGGCCAGCTGCCCACTTGGCGTGCGCGCCTGGTGCTGATCCTGCTGTTCGGCGGTTTCACCGTGCTGGCCGGCCGCGCGCTGTTCCTGCAGGGGCTGTCCACCGAATTCCTGCAGCAGCAGGGCGAGCGCCGCTACGAGCGCACCCTGACGCTGTCCGCCACGCGCGGCAAGATCATGGACCGCAATGGCGCGGTGCTGGCCTCGAGCGTGCCGGCGCGCGCCATCTGGGCCATTCCCGAAGACCTGAAGCAGGCCGCGCCC
>NZ_CYTY01000005.1:224423-252272 GCF_001298995.1 Achromobacter sp. 2789STDY5608615 | reverse complement strand
TTTTGCTTGTTGGGCTGACCATCTATTGGTGTATTTGCAGCCGTCTGCAAGGCGGCCCGCTAACCAAAACACATGACAGCCCCAATGTGGATGCATTGGGAGGCCGGCTTCAGCTCAGCGATGCCGTCCCGGTGTAGTCCTGGCGGTCAATGCCGTGACGTTGCAACTTGTCGTAGAAGGTCTTGCGTGGGATGCCCAGCGCTTCCAGTGTCGCGCGGACGTCGCCCTGGTGGGCGGCGAGCGCTTCGCGAATGAGCTGGGCCTCGAAACGCTCCATCTTTTCCGGCAGCGTACCCGGTGTGGATTCCTGCTCCGGCAAGGCCGCGGCGGGCGTGTTGAGCACGCCCAGGACGAAGCGTTCGGCGAAGTGTGCGAGTTCCCGCACATTGCCCGGCCAGTCGTGCGTCAGCAGGTGGCGCTTGATGTCGGCGGGCATGTCGGGAATGTCGCGCTGGAAGCGCCGAGAGGCGTGTCCCAGGTAGTGGGCCAGCAGCAGCGGGATGTCTTCGCGACGTTCGCGCAGCGGCGGAATGCGGATGGTGACCACATTCAGGCGGTAGAACAGGTCTTCGCGGAATTTGGCGCGGATGGCCGGGCTGCCCAGGTCTTCCTTGGTGGCGGCGACGACGCGCAGGTCCAGGCTGCGCACCTCGTTGCTGCCCAGCGGGGTGATCTGGCGCGATTCGAGCACGCGCAGCAGCTTGACCTGCACCGCCAGCGGCATGCTTTCGATTTCGTCCAGGAACAGGGTGCCGCCGCTGGCGTGCTCGATGCGGCCGATGCGCCGCTTCTGTGCGCCGGTGAAGGCGCCGGCCTCGTGGCCGAACAGCTCGCTTTCGATCACGCTTTCCGGCAACGCGCCGCAATTGATCGCGACCAGTGCGTGATGGCGCCGGCGGCTCAGGCGGTGCAGGGCGGTGGCGACCACTTCCTTGCCGGTGCCGGTTTCGCCTTCCACCAGCACGTCGACGTCGGCGTCGGCGATGTGGCGCAGCGTCTGCTTGATGCGCTGCATCGCCGGCGCGGTGCCGATGAAGGGCACTTCGTCGGCTTCGACCGCGAAGGCGGCTTCGCGCAGGCGGCGGTTCTCCAGCACCAGGTGACGTTTCTCGGCGGCGTGGGTGATCGCGGTGACCAGGCGATCGGGCGGATAGGGCTTGGCCAGGAAATCATAGGCGCCGTCGCGCATGCATTGCACCGCCATGGCGATGTCGCCGTGGCCGGTGATGAGGATGACGGGAATTTCCGGGTCGATGGCCCGCAGGCGCTGGAACAGCTGCAGCCCGTCGATGTCGGGCATGCGGATATCGGTGACCACCACGCCGTCGAAATCACGATTGATCGTGGCCAGCGCGCCGCGCGCGCTGGCATGGGCGTCGACCGCGATGCCGTGCAGCTTGAGCGTCTGCACGTTGGCGCGGCGCAGTTCCTCGTCGTCGTCGATGAAGGCGACGCGGGGCACGGCCGGCTTGGCGCGGGGATCTTCCAGCAGGGAGGCCCCGGGCATGGCGCCTGGCGGCGCCGGTTGGGAATGGTCGGCGTCAGGGACGCGGGTCATGGATCGAAGGCGGCGACTTGCGCAGCGTCAGGGTGAACATTGCGCCGCGGCCGGGGCCGTGGGGCGCGGGAAAGATGGCGTCGCCGGGATGGGCGGCGCGCAGGTCGCCGCCGAATTCGGCGACGATGTCGCGTGAGATCACCAGGCCCAACCCCAGGCCTTCGGCCTTGGTGGTGTGGAATGGCGTGAAGAGGCGGGCGCTGGCTTCGGGCGACAGGCCCGGGCCGTTATCGTTGACGAACAATTGCACCGAGGCGCCCATGTCCTGCAGCGCGATGATGATGCGGCCGTCGGCCTGGCCCTCGAGCGCATCCATGCCGTTCTGCAGCAGGTTCACCAGTACCTGTTCGAGGCGTATGCGGTTGGCCTGCACCAGGTAGTCCTGTTCCACCGGCGGGCGTTGCAGCACCACGCGCTGGCGCCTGGCGCGCGGGCCGACCAGCAGCAGCGCGCCGTCCAAGGCTTCCTTCAGGCTGGTCGGGCCGACCGAAGCGCCAGCCTTGCGCGAGAAGGCCCGCAACTCGCCAGTGATATGGCCGATGCGGTCGGTGAGCGAGGCAATGGTGCCCAGGTTTTCCTCGACGGAGGCCGGGTCCTGGCGGCGCAGGAATTCGGCGGCGTTGTCGGCATAGGCGCGGATCGCGGCCACCGGCTGGTTGATCTCGTGCGCGACGCCGGCGGCGACCTGGCCCAGCAGCGCGAGCTTGCTGGCTTGCACCAGCTCGTCCTGCATGGTGTGCAGGCGCGCCTCGGTGCGCTGGCGTTCATCCATCTGCGCCAGCAGTTGCTGGTTGACCTCGCGCAGTTGCGCGGTGCGTTCTTCTACCTGGGCGGCCAGCTGCTGTCGCACGGCCATCTGCTGGGCGGCGCCTTCACGGCTGCGATGGCGACGGTAAAGCAGGATGCCGATGATGGCGGACAGCACGCCCTGGGCCAGCAGGGCGCCCAATTGCGCATTGGCGGTGGCGCGGTTCAGCGCGGATTGCACCGGCGACAGCAGGTGCAGCGTCCAGCCTGGCGATTCCACGATGGGCAGGGTGGTGTGCAGCAGCGGCGCGCCCGCAGGGATCTGCGGCAGGGCTTCGTCGGATCGCAACAGCTGGCCGCCGCTGACGGTTCTCGGGGTGGGCTGCAAGGGCAGCGGCTGGAACATGGCGTCGCCGAACTGCAGGCTGGTGCGCAGAGTCTGGGCCAGGTCGGGCGCCAGTGGCTTCAGCACGCGGAAACGCCAGTCGGGCACGCTGCCCAGCAGCACCACGCCATGTTCGTCGGTGACGAAGATGGGCGCGTTGGACTGGCGCCAGTCGGCTTCCAGGTCGCGGAAGTCGACCTTCAGCACCACGACGCCGAGCATCACGCCGTTGGTGTCATCGACCCGCCGCGACAGGTACAGGCCGGCTTCGTGGCTGATGGTGCCGAGCGCGAAATGCTCGGCCGAGCCATGCGCCACGGCGCCGCGGAAGTACGGCCGGAACTGGTAGTCGACGCCGACGAAGGTGGCAGGTTCGCGCCAGTTGCTGGCGGCGATGGCATAGCCGGTCTGGTCCAGTACGTAGATGGCCGAGGCGCCCACGCCGCGGCTCAGGGTGTCGAGTTTTTCGTCGAGCGATTCGATCTGCGCCGCCGTGGGATTCTGCAGCGTGGCGCGCAGATCGACATCGCGGGTCAGGACGAAGGGCAGCGCGCGGAATTTATCCAGGTTGTTGCGCAGCAGGGCGGCGTTGATCTGGCCCGCGCTGCGGGCCTGCAGATAGGCTTCCTTGAGGGCGCCGTCGCGCGCCCATTCGCTGGCGGCATGCAGGATGCCGAATACCACGGCCACGGCCGCCAGAATCAGCAGGGCCCAGGGCCACGCCGGACGGCGCCGGGGCGCGGCGCCATCCGCTTGGGCAGGCGCCGCCTGGGGGGAAGGGCGAGTGGACATGACGTTGTGCGGTTTTTCGCACATTCTAGCTGAGTTCTGTGTGATATTTCGCCATTCTTTTCTTCACCATCCTGGGCGCGTCTGAAAAATCGTAGCTGAATCAAGGGCTTGAATTCAGGGGACGATCTGTCCCGGGTTGGCACGGCATTTGCATATAGCTGGGCAAGCCCGGCGATATTGCTCATCGGGTGAAATCGGCCTGCGGAGATACGCACGGCTTTAAAAGAGATAACGCCCCGATACCCGCTGCGCATCGTCGCATGGAGCATGGGGCCCCTGGTGGGGACAAATCCCGATGATCGAAGTAGATCAAAGCGCGCCCGCGCGCAAGCTCAAGTTCTATCAAATCCTGTACGTGCAGGTGCTTTTCGCGATTGTGATCGGCATTCTGCTGGGCTATTTCAAGCCCGACCTCGGCCAGGCCATGCAACCCCTGGGTGATGGCTTCATCAAGCTGGTGAAGATGATCATCGCCCCGGTGATCTTCCTGACGGTGGCGACCGGTATCGCGGCCATGAGCGACCTGAAGAAGGTCGGGCGCGTGGCGGGCAAGGCCATGCTGTACTTCCTGGTGTTCTCGACCCTGGCCCTGATCGTGGGCATGGTGGTGAGCCACATCGTGCAGCCGGGCGCCGGCATGCACATCAATCCGGCCACGCTGGACCAGAAGGCGGTGTCGGGCTATGTCGCCAAGGCACATGACTCGACCATCACCGGCTTCCTGCTGAACGTCATCCCCACCACGATCTTCAGTCCGTTCGTCGGCGGCGATATCCTGCAGGTGCTGTTCGTGGCCGTGCTGTTCGGCATCGCGCTGGCCCAGGTCGGCGAGCGCGGCAAGCCGGTGCTGGACTTCCTGACGGCGTTGGCCCAGCCCATCTTCAAGCTGGTTGCGATCCTGATGAAGGCCGCGCCCATCGGCGCCTTCGGCGCCATGGCGTTCACCATCGGCAAGTACGGCATCAAGTCGATCATCAACCTGGCGATGCTGGTGGGCACGTTCTACGCCACCTCGGTGCTGTTCGTGGTGGTCGTGCTGGGCCTGGTGGCGCGCTACAACGGCTTCTCGATCCTGAAGCTGGTGCGCTACATCCGCGAAGAACTGCTGCTGGTGCTGGGCACGAGCTCGTCGGAAGCCGCGCTGCCGACGTTGATGCAGAAGATGGAACGCGCCGGCTGCTCGAAGTCGGTGGTCGGCCTGGTGGTGCCCACCGGTTATTCGTTCAACCTGGATGGCACCAACATCTACATGACGATGGCGGCGCTGTTCATTGCCCAGGCCTGCGACATTCCGCTGTCGCTGGGCGACCAGATCCTGCTGCTGCTGGTGGCGATGCTAAGCTCCAAGGGCGCCGCGGGCGTGACGGGCGCCGGCTTCATCACGCTGGCCGCGACGCTGTCGGTGGTGCCGACGGTGCCGGTGGCCGGCATGGCGCTGATCCTGGGCGTGGACCGCTTCATGTCCGAATGCCGTGCGCTGACCAACCTGGTCGGCAACGCCACCGCCGCCGTCGTGGTGGCGCGTTGGGAAGGCGAACTGGACAAGGACCAGCTGCATGCCGCGCTGGAAGGCGAGGCGCCGGCCGCGCAGCCGCAGGCGATGGCGCGAGTGTCGACGTCGCAGAGCTGATCGCCACGGCTTGATCATGGCAAAAAGCCCCCGGACCTTGCGGCCCGGGGGCTTTTTTCATGGGGTCGCGCGCAATCAGGGAATCGCGATGCCGGCGGCCCGCAACAGGTTGGCGGTTTCGAACAGCGGCAGGCCCATGACGCCGGTGTAGCTGCCGTCGATGTTCGCGACGAAGGCGCCGGCCAGGCCCTGGATGCCGTAGGCGCCGGCCTTGCCGAACGGTTCGCCGCTGTCGCAATAGCGCGCGATTTCGTCGAGTTCGAGCGGACGCATCCGCACATGGGTGATCGAGACCGCTTCCAGCAGGCGGTCGCCCGTCCACAGGGCGACAGCGGTATGCACCTGGTGCGTCTGGCCCGACAGCGCCCGCAGGATGCGGATGGCGTCGTCGCGGTCGGCGGGCTTGCCCAGCACCTGGCCGTCGAGGATGACGGTGGTGTCGGCGGCCAGCAGCGGCAGGACGGGCAGGGCTTGCGCGCGCAGCCAGTCGCGGCCGCGCTCGGCCTTGTCGCGCGCGGTGCGCTGGACATAGTCGGCGGCGCTTTCGCCGGGGTGCTGCGGTTCGTCTTCGCCGGGCGGCGCGGGGACGCGCAGCACCTCGTGCGCCAGGCCGATCTGCGTCAGCAGTTCGCGCCGGCGGGGGCTGGCGGAGGCGAGATAGAGGCGTGCGGGAGTGTTGGCGTCAGTCATGGGAGGCGGCGCGCGGCGGACGCGCCAGGCTGGCGCCAGGCGTCATGCCTCAGGCGCGGTGATAGGGATGGTTGGTCATGATGGCCCAGGCGCGATAGAGCTGTTCGGCCAGCACCACGCGCACCATGGGGTGCGGCAGCGTCAGCGACGACAACCGCAATTGGCCGCTGCACGAGGCCTTGAGGTCGGCATCCAGCCCGTCCGGGCCGCCGACCAGGAAGGCGACGTCCTGGCCGCCCGCGCGCCATTGCTCGAGCTTTTGCGACAGCGCCATGGTGGTGAGGTCGCGGCCGCGTTCGTCCAGCGCCAGGCGCAGCGCGCCGGCCGGCAGGGCGGCCTCGATGCGCTTGGCCTCGGCGGCCATCATCTGGGCCGGGGTCTTGCCGGTGGTGCGGGGCTCGGGCTTGATCTCGCGAAGTTCGAGCGCGCAGTCGGGGGGCAGGCGCTTGGCGTAGTCGTCCCAGGCGGTCTGCACCCAGTCCGGCATGCGCGTGCCCACGGCGGCGACGATCAGCTTCACGACGCGCCTTAGTCGTCGGTGCTGTCGTAGGCGCTGTCGCTGGCGATCGGCGCGACCCGGGTGGATTCCGGCAGCAGCTTGACCCGCACCGGCTTGCCGCCCCAGATCTCTTCCAGGTTGTAGTACTGGCGGATGGCGGGTTGCATGATGTGGACCACGACGTCGCCCAGGTCGACGACGACCCATTCACCGGTGTCCTCGCCTTCGATGGTGATGCCGGAGAGGTCGAGCGCGCGCCCGCGGTCGGCCACGCTGGAGGCCAGCGCCCGCGTCTGGCGGTTGGAGGTGGCGCTTGCAATCACGACGCGATCGAACAGGCTGGTCAGATGCGTGGTGTTGAAGACCTTGATGTCTTGCGCCTTGACGTCTTCGAGGGCGTCGATGACGGCGCGTTGGAGTTTCTGAATATCCATAGCTGCAAATATAACCCGCTCACGGACGGCGGGTGCCGGTTCCGTGGCGCTGCGCGCCCGGGCGGGATGGGTTTATCGGTAAAGATGGTGCGCCGCAATATAGGCGGCGACGGAAGGGGCCAGCAGGCCGTCGGTGGATTCACCCCGGGCCAGGCGCTCGCGGATCTGCGAGGCCGACACCGGCATCGGGGCAAACGGCAATTCTTCCAGCTGGCGCCCCTGCTCGCGCAGGCAGTCGGCCAATTCGGCCGGCGGCGCCAGCGGCGTGCCGGGCCGCGTCGCGACGGCCAGGTCGACCAGGCCGACGATGTCGCGCCAGGACTGCCAGGTGCAGAAATTGGCCAGCTGGTCGGCGCCCAGCAGCCAGACGTAGCGGGCATCCGCGGGCAGGGCGCGCAGGGTGTCGATGGTGTAGGTGGCGCCGCCGCGCTCGAGTTCGATCGGGTTGACGACCAGGCCGTCGTGGCCGGCGATGGCCAGTTCCAGCATGGCGCGGCGCTGGTCTTCGGTGGCGTTCAGGGCCGCGCGCTGCCACGGGTTGGCCGCCGGGATCAACTGCACCTGGGCCAGGCCGAGCGCGCGCAGGGCGTTGTCGGCGAGCGCGACATGCGCGACGTGGACGGGGTCGAAGCTGCCGCCCAGGAGCCCGATACGCGTCACACCCAGTCCCGCGGCGTCAGGTAGGCGGCCAGCCCGGCTTCGGGCGTGCCGGCTTCCGGCTGCCAGTCGTAGCGCCATTGCGCCAGCGGCGGCATGGACAGCAGGATCGACTCGGTGCGGCCGCCGGATTGCAGGCCGAACAGCGTGCCGCGGTCGAACACCAGGTTGAATTCGACGTAGCGGCCGCGGCGATAGGCCTGGAAATCGCGCTCGCGCTCGCCGTAGGGCGTGCCGCGGCGGCGTTCGACGATCGGCAGGTAGCTGTCGAGGAAGGCGTCGCCGACCGAGCGCGTCAGGGCGAACGAGGCGTCGAAACCCGGGGCGTTCAGGTCGTCGAAGAAGATGCCGCCGATGCCGCGGGTTTCGTTGCGGTGCTTGAGGAAGAAGTATTCGTCGCACCAGCGCTTGTAGCGCGGGTAGTAGTCGGCGCCATGGCCGGCCAGCGCGTCGCGGCACACCGCGTGGAAGTGGCGCGCGTCTTCCTCGAAGGGGTAGTAGGGCGTGAGGTCGATGCCGCCGCCGAACCAGAACACGTCGGCTTCGTCATGGCCGGGGCGGGCCGCGGCGACGAACATGCGCACGTTCATGTGCGTGGTGGGCACGTACGGATTGCGCGGATGCAGCACCATCGACACGCCCATGGCTTCCCAGGAGCGGCCGGCCAGTTCGGGCCGGTGCGCGCTGGCCGACGGCGGCAGCTTCGAGCCGCGGACGTGGCTGAACAGCACGCCGGCGCGCTCGAACAGCTGGCCGCCCTCGAGCAGGCGCGAGACGCCGCCGCCGCCCTCGGGCCGGACCCATTCGTCGTTGCGGAAGGGGCCGCCCTCGGCGGCCTCCAGCGCGGCGACGATGCGGGACTGCAGGCCGGTGAGGTAGCCGCGGACGTCGGCGACGGGCAAGGCGTTCATCGGCGCTTCCGGTTACGCGTTGGACTTGGGCTTCTGCTGCGACGGCTTGAGCGCGCGCCAGCCGATATCGCTGCGGTACTGGCGGCCGTCGAAGTGGATGCCGTCGATCGCTTCGTACACGCGGTCGCGCGCCATCTTGACCGAGTCGCCCAGCGCCGTGACGCACAGCACGCGGCCGCCGGTGGTCTGGGTTTCCTCGCCTTCCAGGCGGGTGGCCGCGTGGAACACCATGCAGTCGTCGGCATCGGCCGGCAGGCCGCGGATGACGTCGCCGGTGCGCGGGGTGTTGGGGTAGTTGTGCGAAGCCAGCACCACGCCCAGGGCGGTGCGGCGGTCCCAGGTGATGTCGGCCTGGTCCAGCGTGCCTTCGACGGCGTGCTCGAGCGCGTCCAGCAGGTCGCTCTTGACGCGCATCATGATCGGCTGGGTTTCGGGGTCGCCCATGCGGCAGTTGAATTCCAGCGTCTTGATGTCGCGGTCGGGGTCGTCGCCGGGGGCGATCATCAGGCCGGCGTACAGAAAGCCGGTGTAGGGGATGCCGTCGCGCGTCATGCCCTGCACGGTCGGCAGGATGATTTCGCGCATGATGCGGTGGTGCAGCTCGGGCGTGACGATGGGGGCGGGCGAGTAGGCGCCCATGCCGCCCGTGTTCGGGCCCTGGTCGCCGTCCTGCAGGCGCTTGTGGTCCTGGCTGGTGGCCAGGGCCAGCACGTTGCGGCCGTCGCACATGACGATGAAGCTGGCTTCCTCGCCCACCAGGCATTCCTCGATGACGACGCGCGCGCCGGCTTCGCCCATGGAGCCGTCGCCCAGCATGGCGTCGACGGCGGCGTGGGCCTCTTCGAGCGTGGCGGCGACCACCACGCCCTTGCCCGCGGCCAGGCCGTCGGCCTTGATCACGATGGAGGCGCCTTCCTGGTCGATGTAGGCGTGGGCCTGGACCGGGTCGGTGAAGGTGGCGTAGCGCGCGGTCGGGATGTTGTGCCGGACCATGAAGGCCTTGGCGTAGTCCTTGGAGCTTTCCAGCTGCGCGGCGGCCTTGGTCGGCCCGAAGATCTTCAGGCCGCGGGCGCGGAAGACATCGACCACGCCGGCGGCCAGCGGCGCCTCGGGGCCGACGACCGTCAGGGCGATGCCTTCGCGCTGGACGAAGTCAGCCAGTTCCTCGGCATTGGTGAGCGGGATGTTTTCCATCTGCTCGGCCCGTTGCGTGCCGCCGTTGCCCGGCGCCACGTACACCTTATGTACGCGCGGGGAGCGGGCCAGTCGCCAGGCGAGGGCATGTTCGCGGCCGCCCGAGCCAATTACCAGGAGTTTCATTGTTGCGTGATTCTTAAGGTTGCCAGTCGAGTGTCGCGAGACAACTTACTGCGCTTCGTCGAAAATGACGGTGGTATAGACTTCCTGCACGTCGTCCAGGCCTTCCAGGGCGTCGAGCAGTTTCTGCATCTTGATGGCGTCTTCGCCGGCCAGTTCGGTTTCGTTCAGGGCCTTCATGACGATGCCGTCGACTTCGGCCTTCAGGCCGGCGTCGTCGAACGCCTTGCGCACGGCGGCGTAGTCGGTCGGGGCGCAGATGACTTCGATCACGCCTTCCTCGTCGGTGGCGATGTCTTCGGCGCCAGCCTCGAGGGCGGCTTCCATGACCTTGTCTTCCGGCGTGCCGGGAGCGAACACGAATTGGCCGCAGTGCTTGAACATGAAGGCGACCGAGCCTTCCTGGCCCAGGTTGCCGCCGTTCTTGGCGAAGGCGTGGCGCACTTCGGCCACGGTGCGGGTGCGGTTGTCGGTCATGCAGTCGACGATGACCGCCGCGCCGCCGATGCCGTAGCCCTCGTAGCGCACTTCCTCGTACGCTTCGCCGTCCGCGCCGCCCGCGCCGCGCTGGATGGCGCGCTGGATGTTGTCCTTGGGCATGTTGGCGTCGGTGGCCTTGTCCCAGGCCATGCGCAAGCGCGGGTTGCTGTCCGGGTCGGGGCCGCCGGCGCGCGCCGCCACGGTGATTTCACGAATGATCTTGGTCCAGAGCTTTCCGCGTTTGGCGTCTTGGCGGCCTTTGCGGTGCTGAATATTGGCCCATTTGCTGTGTCCGGCCATGGCTTCCCAGGATAAATTGTCTGCAAAAACGGCATTTTACCGTGCCGGCGGCCTGCGCGCCCGGGAGTCGCCCGCCTGTGTCCATATTGCCACGCGCACAAGCGCCACCACAGGCTCTACACTTGGGCATCTGAGTCATCCGGTCCGGAGAGTTGCCCATGCCCAACCCCATCGTCATCGCCAAGAATGCGCAGACCGAGTTGGCCCTGCTGCCAGCCCTGGCCAACCGCCACGGCTGCATCACCGGCGCCACCGGCACCGGCAAGACCGTCACCCTGCAGGTCCTGGCCGAATCCTTCTCGCGCCTGGGCACGCCGGTCTTCATGGCCGACGTCAAGGGCGACCTGACCGGCATTTCGCAGGCCGGGGTGGCCAGCCCCAAGCTGCAGGAGCGGCTCAAGAACCTCGGCCTGGACGAACCGGCCTGGGGCGCCAGCCCGGTGGCCCTGTGGGACGTGTTCGGCGAGCAGGGCACGCCGGTGCGCGCCACCATTACCGACATGGGCCCGCTGCTGCTGGCGCGCATCCTCGAACTCAACGACACCCAGGAAGGCGTGCTGACGCTGGTGTTCAAGGTGGCGGACGACGAGGGCCAGCTGCTGCTGGACCTGAAAGACCTGCGCGCCATGCTGCAGAACGTCGCCGACCGCGCCGCCGAGCTCAAGACGCGCTACGGCAATGTGTCCGCCGCCAGCGTCGGCGCGATCCAGCGCGGCCTGCTGGCGCTGGAGTCGCAGGGCGCGGAGAAATTCTTCGGCGAGCCGATGCTGGACGTGGCCGACCTGATGCGCACCGACGCCCAGGGCCGCGGCATCGTCAATGTGCTGGCCGCCGACAAGCTGATGCAGGCGCCGCGGCTGTATGCGATCTTCCTGCTCTGGCTGCTGGCCGACCTGTACGAGAAGCTGCCCGAAGTGGGCGACGTCGACCAGCCCAAGCTGGTGTTCTTCTTCGACGAGGCGCACCTGCTGTTCAACGACGCGCCGCCGGCCTTGCTGACCAAGATCGAACAGGTGGTGCGGCTGGTGCGTTCCAAGGGCGTGGGCGTGTATTTCGTGACGCAGAATCCGCTGGACATTCCCGACACCGTGCTGGGCCAGCTGGGCAACCGGGTGCAGCACGCGTTGCGCGCCTTCACACCGCGCGACCAGAAGGCCGTCAAGACCGCGGCCCAGACCATGCGGCCCAATCCGGGGCTGGATATCGAGGCGGCCATCACCGAGCTGGGCGTGGGCGAGGCGCTGGTGTCGCTGCTGGACGCCAAGGGCCGGCCGATGCCGACCGAGCGCGCCTGGATCGTGCCGCCCGGCAGCCGCATCGGCCCGGCCACCGACGCCGAGCGCCAGGCCTTGCGCCAGGGCAGCCCGATGTCGGCCAAATATGACAAGGCCATCGACCGCGAGTCCGCCTACGAGGTGCTGGCTGGACGCGCGGCGGCGCCGGCCGATCAGGCGCCTGGCAAGGCCGCGCCGACGCCGACCGCGGGCGGCGCGCCCGCCGAGGCACAGGGCGGCGGCCTGATGGACAGCCTGAACGATGTGCTGTTCGGCTCCACCGGCCCGCGCGGCGGCAAGCGCGACGGCGTGGTGCAGACCTTCGCCAAGAGCACGGCGCGTTCGATCGCGACGCAACTGGCGCGCGGCATCCTGGGATCGCTGCTGGGGTCCAAGACGCGCCGTTGAATTCTGTATTCCATCTTCGGAACAAACCGAATCCGGCGCTGTAACGTCGGGTAGTACGTTGTTTGTAACTTGGGGTATTGCGTTACCGCCATTTATGCCTATGATTCTGGGCGATGTATTCCCGGAAGACAAAGGAAAAGTGGTGGCAAAAAAACACAAGATTGCGGTGATCCCTGGGGACGGAATCGGCAAGGAAGTCGTTCCGGAAGGCCTGAAAGTGCTCGACGCCGTGGCGTCACGCTTCGGCATTGATTTCCAGTGGGATCACTTCGACTGGAGCTGCGATTATTACGCCAAGCACGGCAAAATGATGCCGGATGATTGGCAGCAGCAGATCGGTCAGCATGAGGCGATTTTCTTCGGCGCCATCGGCTGGCCGGCCACGGTGCCCGACCACGAGGCGTTGTGGGGCTCGCTGTTCAAGTTCCGCCGCGAATTCGACCAGTACATCAATCTGCGCCCGGTGCGCCTGATGCCCGGCGTGCCGTCGCCGCTGGCCGGCCGCCAGCCTGGCGAGATCGATTTCTTCATCGTGCGCGAAAACACCGAGGGTGAATATTCCAACAGCGGCGGCGTGCTGTTCGGCGGCACCCAGCGCGAAGTGGTCATCCAGGAAAGCGTATTTACCCGCATCGGCGCCGAGCGCGTGCTGAAATTCGCTTTCGAGCTGGCCCGCAAGCGCGGCAAGCACCTGACGGCGGCGACCAAGTCCAACGGCATTTCGATTTCGATGCCCTGGTGGGACCAGCGCGTGGCGGAAATGGCCGGGAACTATCCGGATGTCCGCTGGGACAAATATCACATCGATATTCTGTGCGCGCACTTCGTGCAGCATCCTGATTGGTTCGACGTGGTCGTGGCTTCCAACCTTTTCGGCGATATTCTTTCCGATCTCGGCCCCGCCTGCACGGGGACGATCGGTATCGCGCCGTCGGCCAACCTGAACCCCGAACGCAAATTCCCGTCTCTGTTCGAACCCGTGCATGGTTCCGCACCCGATATTTATGGCAAAGGCATCGCCAACCCGATCGGCCAGATCTGGAGCGGCGCGCTGATGCTGGATTTCCTGGGGTATGACGACGCCTCGGCGGCCGTGGTTCGCGCTATCGAGACGGTGCTGGCCGACGGTCCGCGCACGCGCGACATGAAGGGCACCGCGTCCACCGCCGAAGTAGGCGACGCCATTGCGTCGCTGATCGCGGCGGTCTAGCGCGATGCGTTGCCCGGGGGCCCAGACCATGGTCGATTCCATCGCCTCCCCCTCCGCCCCCGTGGGCGGCAGTCGTGCCGACCGCTTCGCCCGCAAGCTGTTCCGGATGCTGCGGTCGCGCACGCAACGCCACAATCAGCACCTGTGGCCGTTCGTGCGCATCTGGCGCAATCCGGCCGGGGTGATCTGTGGCTTCCGCGCGTTTGGACGGTCTGTACCCATCACGCCGTTGGAGCAGGGGTACGACCCCGACGACGACGAGATGCACCTGATCCTGAGCGGGCCGTCGATCGCCGAGATTCCCTATGACCGCCTGGACATCCGGGTGGCCATGGGGGTGAACGGCTCCATCGCGCTGGCGCGCAAGTTCAATCTGCAGTTCAAGTACTACTGCATCATCGACCAGAATTTCGTGCGGGACCGCATTGATCTGGTGCGCGAGATCGTCGCTTGCGACCTGACGTTGTACGTGCTGCCCGACGTGCTGCGCTACATCATGCAGGGGATTCCGCAGGAAGAGATCCGCTGCCGCATCTGCATCATCGAGTTCATTTCCGAGCGGGCCTACCAGCGCAGCGCCGCGCCCGCGGTGCTCAAGCGCATGGTGGCCGCGTCGCCCGACCTGCGGCTGCTGGACGCCAAGCAGGGCCTGGGCTACAGCTTCGACGCGTCGCTCGGCGTGTTCGACGCGGACACGGTGGCCTACGTGGCGCTGCAGGTGATGATCTCGGGCGGCGCGCGCAAGGTCTACCTGCACGGCCTGGACCTGACGCTGCAGCACGGCATGCGCTTCTACGACGAAGGCGAGACGCCGCAGACCAGCCGGCTGGCGCGCAACTTCGCCCGTCTCATCGAGCCGTCGTTCCGCTTCGCCGCGCAGCAGTGGCGCGGACGTGGCGTGTCGGTGATCAACCTGTCACCGGTGAGCGCGCTGCCGCCGGAAGTGATCGAAAGGCAGGACTGGCACACGCTGTTGAAACATTGAAAAAAGGCCCGGCATCCGCCGGGCCTTTTTTTGTGCGCGCCTTGCCAGAGACAAGGCGGGGCTGCTCTCAGTGGGCGCCGGCCGCGGCTTCCGCCGCGCCGCCCGCCTTGGTCGAGCGTGGCCGGGCGAACCAGACCAGGCCTGTGAGCAACAGGAAGATCACCGCCGAGGCGTAGAAGACATCCACCGCGGACATCGTGAACGCCTGCGCGTTGATCAGCCGGTCGACCGTGCTCAAGGCCTGTTGGTGCGACATGCCGACCGTATTCTGCAGGACGTCGAGCGTCTGATCGAACGCCTGCTGGCCGGGCCGCGCGGATTCGGTCAATTGCACATGGTGCAACGTGGCGCGGTTTTCCCACAGCGTGGTCGCGATCGAGGTGCCGAAGGCGCCCGCGGTCAGGCGCAGGAAGTTCGACAGGCCCGGGGCGGCCGGGATGTGCCAGGGCTCGATGCTCGACAGTGTGATCGAAGTCAGCGGCACGAAGAACGCCGCCATGGCCGCGCCCTGGATGATGGTCGGGATCATCAGCGTGCGCACGTCGGTCTGGGTGTTGAAACCCGAACGCATGAAGCACACCAGCGCGAAGATCAGGAACGCCACGGTCACGATCTGGCGCGGGTCGCGGGTGGCCAGCATCTTGCCCACCATCGGCGTGAGCAGGATGGCCAGCAGGCCCACCGGCGCCGTCACCAGGCCGGCGTAGGTGGCGGTGAAGCCCATGTAGCTCTGCAGCCAGAGCGGCAGCAGCACCACGTTGCCGAAGAACACGCCGTAGGCCACCGCCAGCGTCAGCGCGCCGACCGTGAAGTTGCGGATCTTGAACAGGCGCAAGTCGACCACCGGATGCGCGTCGGTCAGTTCCCAGATCAGGAAGAAGACGAAGGCAACGAAGGCAATGGCGGCCAGGGCGATGATGGTGGGGCTGGCGAACCAGTCCAGTTCCTTGCCCTTGTCGAGCATGATCTGCAGCGCGCCGACCCACACCACCAGCAGCACCAGGCCGAGCTTGTCGATCGGCAGCTTGCGCGTCAGCGATTCGCGGTTGCCGTAGATGCGCCAGCTGATCCACGCCGCCAGCAGGCCCACCGGCACGTTGATGTAGAAGATCCAGGGCCAGGTGTAGTTGTCGGAGATCCAGCCGCCGAGCAGCGGCCCGGCCACCGGCGCCACCAGTGTCGTCATCGACCAGACCGCCAGCGCCATGCCCGCCTTGGACTTGGGGAAGCTGGCCAGCATCAGGGTCTGCGACAGCGGGATCATCGGCCCGGCCACGGCGCCCTGCAGCACGCGGAACGCGATCAGGGCCTCGAGCGAGGGCGAGAAGCCGCACAGCCACGAGGCCAGCACGAACAGCAGGGTGGAGATCAGGAACAGCCGCACCTGGCCGAAGCGCTGCGTCAGCCAGCCGGTCAGCGGCACGGTGATGGCGTTGGCCACCGCGAACGAGGTGATGACCCAGGTGCCCTGGCTGGAGCTGACGCCCAGGTCGCCGGAGATGGTCGGGATGGACACGTTCGCGATCGAGGTGTCCAGCACGTTCATGAACACCGCCGTGGACAGCGCGATCGACCCGATGATGCGGGTGGCGCCTTCCAGCGGCGGGTAGGTCCCTGGCGGGAGTACGGTCGGCTCGGCGGGGGCGCCGCCGGCCGCGGGCTGAGCGGTCGTGCTCATGGGAAGGCCCCCTTACTTGGCGCCGCGCGCCAAGCCCTCTTTGGCCACGGGCGACTGCGCCGCCTGCGGGGTGAATTCGTCGGAGGCGAGGTTGGCCTGGATGATCTTGCCGATCAGGGCGTCGACCTCGTCATGGGCCGGTTCGAAGGCGCGCGTCGACCAAGCCGGTTCCTTGCGGGTGGTGGCGGTCAGCGCTTCGCCGTCCTGCTTGCCGACGTCGACCTCCACGTCCATCGACAGGCCCACGCGCAGCGGATGGGTCTTCAGGTCCGCGGGGTCGAGCGCGATGCGCACGGGCACGCGCTGCACCACCTTGATCCAGTTGCCGGTGGCGTTCTGGGCCGGCAGCAGGGCGAAGGCGCTGCCGGTGCCGGCGTCCAACCCGGCGACGGTGCCGTGGTAGGTGATCGAGCTGCCATACAGGTCGGCGGTCATCTTGACCGGCTGGCCGATGCGCATCTTGCGCAGCTGGCCTTCCTTGAAGTTGGC
Source organism: Achromobacter sp. 2789STDY5608615 (assembly GCF_001298995.1). Taxonomy (NCBI): domain Bacteria; kingdom Pseudomonadati; phylum Pseudomonadota; class Betaproteobacteria; order Burkholderiales; family Alcaligenaceae; genus Achromobacter; species Achromobacter sp. 2789STDY5608615. The sequence continues at coordinate 235,828 of NZ_CYTY01000005.1, read as the reverse complement.
TTCGACCCAGACCTGGTCCAGCGGCACCACCGTCATGAGCGCGGCGCCGGGGGCCACGCGCTGGCCGACCTGGACGGTGCGGCGGGCGATGACGCCGCCCACGGGGGCGGGCAGCACCGTGCGCGACTGGGCCAGCCAGGCATTGCGCAGGCCGGCGACGGCCTGGCGCACGTCAGGGTGGTCGGCCACGGTGGTGCCTTGGGTCAGCGCCTGGTTGGTCGCCAGCTTGGCGCGCGAGGCGGCCAGCGCGGCGCGGGCCTGCGCCAGGCCGGATTGCGCGGTCTTCAGCGCGGCCTCGGCGTGCAGGATTTCCTCGCCGCTGACGCCGCCCGACTTGGCCAGCTGCTGGCGGCGGGTGACGTCGCTCTGGGCGCGGGTCAGTTCGGCCTGGGCGCGCTGGATGTCGGCCTGGCGCAGGTCGACGTCAGCGGCCAGCGCGTCGTTCTGGACGTAGTAGGTGCGGACCTGGCGCACGGTCTGCGCCAGCTTGGCCTCGGCCTGCTGCAGGGCGACCTGCGTGTCGGCCGGGTCGATGCGCACCAGCGGCTGGCCGGCGGCGACGGTCTCGGTGTCGTCGGCCTCGATGGCCACCACGGTGCCGGGCACCTGCGGCGTGATCTGCACCAGGTTGCCGTGCACGTAGGCGTCGTCGGTGCTTTCGAAGTGGGCGCCGAACAGGGCCCACCAGATGCCGTAGGCGATCGCGATGAGGATGAAAACACCGGTCGCGGTCAGCAGCAGGCGTTTGCGGGCGGGGTTGGTCGTGGGAGTGGCTGCGTTCATGACGTCTGAATCCGGAGCGTTCAATGAGTGGAGTTCGTGGCGGGCGCGGGCTGCTGCGCCGGGGCGGGGACGTAGCCGCCGCCCAGCGCGTTGGCCAGGTTGGCGTCGAGCTGGTAGGCGCGGATGCGCAGGTCGGTGTCGAGCCGCGCCTGGGTCAGCACGCCGGTCTGCGCGATCAGCACGGTCAGGTAGTTGCCCATGCCGGCCTTGTAGCGGTTGACGGCCAGTTCATAGGCCGCCTCGATGGCTTCGCGCGCCTGGCGTTGCTGGGCCCGTTCCTGTTCCAGCAGGCGCAGGCCGTCGAGCGCGTCGGCGACCTGGTGCACGGCGTCGAGCACGGTCTGGTTGTAGTCGGACACGGCCAGGTCGGCGTCGGCGCGGCGGCCGGCCAGGTTGGCGTTCAACTCGCCGCCATGGAAGATCGGCAGGGTGATGGCCGGACCGAAACCGGCGGTGCGGGCGGCGGTGCCGAGCAGGTTGCCGGTGCCGATCGCCTGGAAGCCGGCAAAGGCCACGAGGTTGACGTTGGGGTAGAACTCGGCGCGGGCGCTGTCGATCTGGTGCCGGGCGGCCTCGGCGCGCCAGCGCGCGGCGACCACGTCGGGACGGTGGCCCAGCAGGTCCAGCGGCACGCTGGCGGGCACGCCGCCGGCGGGCGCGGTCAGGGAGGCTTCGACGAGCGACTGGCCGCGCTGCGGGCCGGCGCCGGCCAGCGCCGCGACCTGGTTGCGCAGTTGCGCCAGGGTGGTCTCGGTCTGGGTCAGCTCGACCTGGCCGGCGGCCAGCGACGATTCGGCCTGCTTCACCTCGACCTGGGTGTCCAGGCCGGCGGAATAGCGGCCGCGGGTCAGCGACAGCACTTCTTCGCGCTGGGTCAGCACGCGCTTGATGACGTCGCGCTGGGCGAAAGCGTCCTGCAGATTAAGGTAGGCGCGCACGGTGGCGCTGGCCAGCACGTTGCGCGCCGCCTGGGCGTCGGCCGCGGCGGCGGCCTGCTGCGAGACCGCGGCCTTCAGGTGCGAGCGGTTCTTGCCCCAGAAATCGAGCTCGTAGCTGAAGTCCAGCGCCAGGCGGTTGTCGCTGACGACGGATCCGCCCAGCGGCGCGGGGTAGATGTAGTCGCCGGACAGGTGCTCGCGGTTCAGCGTGTAGTTGGCGTCCACGCGCGGCATCAGGGGCGCGCGGGCGCTGCTGACGGCGGCGTTGGCCTTGGCCAGGCGCGCCTGGGCGGCGGTCATGGACGGGCTGTTGGCCAGCGCTTCGTCCATCAGCGCGTTGAGCTGGCTGTCGCCGTAGCGATGCCACCATTGCGTGTCGGGCCAGGCGACGTCCTGGGCGGTCAGGCCCAGCTTGGTTTCATTCAGGGCGGCCACCGGCTCGGGGCCGGGTTCCATCAGGGCGCAACCGCTCAAGGCCAGCACTAATGCGGTAGAAAGAAGGCGTTTCATCCTGACAATCTGCTGAAAGTAATTGATTAATCTGTATTTGCCTAGGCAAATATTACGTCAAATAAAGCCCCTTCTGCAGGGGCGGGTCGGCTTGGGCGGGCGCCGTCAGCGCTCGGGCGCGGAGGCGGAACCGTTGGCGATCATGCGGCGCAGGAAGTGCATCAGCTGCGTTACTTCGTCGGTGGAGAAACCCCGCAGGTGGTGGTTCAGCACGCGGGCGATGTTGGGCGGGATTTCGCGCGCCTTGGTTTCGCCCAGCTCCGTCAGTTCGATCTTCACGACGCGCCGGTCCAACTGGTTGCGGGCCCGCCGCAGCAGGCCCTTGGCCTCGAGCCGGTCGAGCGTGCGGGTCATGGCGCCGGTGTCGACGCCGTTGAGCCGGGCCAGTTCGGCGGGCGTGTCGGCCCGTCCCAGGGCGACCATGGCGATCGGGCGCCACTGCATGGCGGTGAGGTCCAGCGGCGCCATTTCCTGGTCCAGCATGCGGTTCAGGGAGTTGGCGACCAGCTTGATCAGGTAGCCGGCGTTTTCTTCCATCATGCAGCGGGTGTCACCGCGATAATGAACCGGATTTTCGGGGGATTCAGGGCGTGACGAGGCATTCATGCAGCGAATTTTACTGCCTAGTCAGTAATTGTCAAGGCTGCTTTTGGGGGACGCTTTCGGGGGCGACGGGAGCCTTGCGCAGTCCGGACCAGACGATGGCGGCCACGATCAGGGCCGCGCCGGCCATCATGCGCACGGTGGGCTGCTGGCTGAACAGCATCCAGGCAAAGGCGATGGCATAGACCGGTTCCAGCGCGATCACCAGGCCGGCGCTGCGGGCGTTCAGGCGGGTCAGGCTGGAGACGAACAGGAAGTGCGACAGGCCGGTGCAGAACACGCCCAGCGGCGCCAGCCAGAACCAGTCCATGGCGGGCAGGGCGGGCAACTGGCCGGCGGCGAATGGCAGCATCACCAGCGCCACCACCAGGTTCTGCCAGCAGGCCACCTGCATCGGGTCCATGCCCGAGGCCGAGCGGCGGTTGCTCAGGGCCAGCAGGGCGAAGGTCAGGCCCGACAGCAGGCCCCAGGCCAGGCCGATGGTGCCCTGGTCGGCCAGGTCGAACGAGGGCGTGACCAGCACCAGGCCGGCCGTGACCAGGCCCAGCAGCAGCCATTCGGCCAGCCGCACGCGTTCGCGGAAGATCAGGCCCTCGAACAGCGCGATGAAGGCCGGGAAGCTGGCGAAGCCCAGCGTGGCGATGGCGATGCCGCCGACCTTGACCGAGATGAAGAAGGTGACCCAGTGGGCCGCCAGCAGCGCGCCCGCGATCACCAGCACGAACAACTGGGCCGGGGTCAGGGCGCCGAGCAGCGGGCGGCGGCGCATGCGGGCGAACAGGCCGAGCGAGATCACCGCGAAGACCGCCCGCCCCAGCGTGATGACCGCCGCGCTGGCCTGGATCAGTTCGCCGAAGACGCCGGTCAGGCCGAACAGGACGGCGGCGATATGGATATAAGTCAGGGCGCGGTGTCGGGTCATTCGCAAGGGATGGCAGGGAACGGAAGGGGGCGGGGCCGGTTCGTGGCCGGGCCGCTGTAGGCTGAAAATGCGCGCCGGGCGTGCAAATCCCGCGGCGCTGAATCTAAAATCATCGCATGAATCGCATTGCCAAGCTTTTGCCGGTCTCTCGTCCCTCCAGCCGCGCGGCCGGTTTTTTCATGGCCGCGCTTGGCGCGATCCTGTTTTCCGCCAAGGCCATCGTCGTCAAGTTCACCTACCGCTACGGCATCGACGCGGTCACCCTGATCGCCTTCCGCATGCTGTTCGCCATGCCGTTCTTCGCGGCGGTGGCATGGCATCAGTCGCGCCTGGCGGCCCGCGGCGAGATCGTCGTCATGACCTGGAAGGAACGCATCCAGGTCTGCCTGCTGGGCCTGTTGGGCTACTACCTGTCCAGCTTCCTGGATTTCCTCGGCCTGCGTTACATCACCGCCAGCCTGGAGCGGCTGATCCTGTTCCTGTCGCCGTCGCTGGTGGTGCTGATCTCGGCGTTCTGGTTCAAGCGGCCGGTCGAGCGCCGGCAATGGCTGGCGATGACGCTGTCGTACGCCGGCGTGGTGCTGGTTTTCGCCCACGATCTGAGCTTCGGCGGCTCCTCCGAGGTGCTGTTAGGGTCTTTGTTCGTTTTCGGTTCGGCGCTCAGCTATTCTGTGTACCTGATCTGCTCCGGAGAGCTGATCAAGCGCATCGGGCCCACCCGGCTGGTGGCGTATGCCATGCTGGTGTCGTGCGTGGCCTGCATCGTGCAGTTCTTCGTGATCCATCCGGCCTCCGTGCTGATCCAGCCGATGGGCGTGTACGGCTACTCGATCATCCATGCCACCCTGAACACGGTGGTGCCCGTCTTCATGCTGATGTGGGCGGTGGCGCTGATCGGCGCGCCGACCGCGTCGCAGCTGGGCATGCTGGGGCCGGTGTCGGTGCTGTTCCTGGCGTCGTGGTTCCTGCACGAACCCGTGACGGTCTGGCAGATGGCCGGCACCGCGCTGGTCCTGGCCGGGGTATTCGTATTGATGGGGGGGCGGGACCGCCAAGCCGCCGCCCGCCGCGCCGGGCGGCAGCGCGTCCGCGCGCTGAAGTCCGGATTGCATAGTTGATTCTCAAGCTTGCGTCGCAACATTTCAAAGAAAGGAGGCCAGCATGGCCAGCAATCTCGTCAAGGCAATTCGTATCGAGCAGCATGGCGGTCCCGAAGTCCTGAAACTGGTCGAAGTCGAAGTGCCGCCGCCGGCCGCCAATGAGGTCACCATCGACCAGCACGCGGCCGGGCTGAACTTCATCGATATTTATTTCCGCACGGGCTTGTATCCCCACCCGCTGCCGCATGGCCTGGGCTTCGAGGGCGCGGGCGTGGTCACGGCCGTGGGCGCCGACGTCAAGCACCTGAAGAAGGGCGACCGCGTGGCCTATGGCCAGAGCCCGATCGGCGCCTACGCCAAGGCCCGCAACGTGCCGGCCAACCAGGTCGTGAAGGTGCCCAAGGGCATCGGCTTCGACGAAGCCGCCGCGCTCATGCTCAAGGGCCTGACGGTGCAGTACCTGTTCCGCCAGACCTACCGCCTGCAAGGCGGCGAAACCATCCTGTTCCACGCGGCCGCCGGCGGCGTGGGCCTGATCGCCTGCCAATGGGCGCGCGCGCTCGGCGTGAAGCTGATCGGCACCGTCTCCAGCCCCGAGAAGGCCGAACTGGCCCGCGCCAACGGCGCCTGGGAAACCATCGACTACTCGCGCGAGAACGTGGCCGAGCGCGTGCTCGAACTGACCGGCGGCAAGAAGGTGCCGGTGGTGTATGACGGCGTCGGCAAGGACACCTGGGAAACCTCGCTGGACAGCCTGGAGCCGCGCGGCCTGATGGTCAGCTTCGGCAACGCCTCCGGTCCGGTGGCGGGCGTGAACCTGGGCATCCTGAACCAGAAGGGCAGCCTGTACGTGACGCGGCCGTCGCTGGGCGTGCACGTCAATACGCTGGCAAAGCTGCAGGCCGCCTCGGAAGAGCTGTTCGACCTGGTGCTGAAGAAGAAGATCAAGGTCCGCATCGACCAGCGCTACAGCCTGGAACAGGCCGGCGAAGCGCAGACCGCGCTGGCCTCGCGCAAGACCACCGGCGCCACGGTGCTGATGCTGGACTGATCCGGCGCGCCCCTGGCGCCGCGGGCCAGGCGGGACGCATGGCGCGTCCCGCTTTTTTTTGCCGTGCGCACCGGGACAAATCGCCATGCACGGGCGGACAAGCCAGCACGGTGGGCCGTTGCTATCCTGGCCTCACCCTATCCGTTGGAGCCTCACGCATGCCGTCCGCCCCTTCCTCCGCCTCCGGCCGTCCGGAACTGGCCGCCATCCGGGAATACATGATCGTCGACGGCAAGCCGCTGCGCCAGGGGCAGGGCGAACCCATCCCCGTGCACGATCCGGCCACCGGCGAGGTCATCGCCACCCAGCTCGATGCCGGTCCGGCGCAGATCGACCTGGCGGTGCAGGCCGCGCGCCGGGCATTCGCCAGCGGCCCGTGGCGCGACATGCTGCCAGCCGGGCGCGAGCGCCTGCTGCTGAACCTGGCGGATCTGGTGGAACGCCATGGCGAGGAACTGGCGCGGCTCGAGACCCTGAACAACGGCAAGCTGCTGGGCGTGGCCCAGGGGCTGGAGGTTGGTTCCGGCGCGCAATGGCTGCGCTACATGGCCGGTTGGGCCACCAAGCTGACCGGCGACACGCTGGCGCTGTCGATCCCGTTCCCGCCCGGCCTCAAGTACAGCGCCTACACGCTGCCGCAGCCGGTGGGCGTGGTGGCGGCGATCATCCCGTGGAATTTCCCGCTGCTGATGGCGATCTGGAAGATCGCCCCGGCGCTGGCCGCCGGCTGCACGGTGGTGCTCAAACCCGCCGAGGAAACCCCGCTGACCGCCCTGCGCCTGGCCGAACTGGTGCTGGAGGCCGGTTTTCCGCCGGGCGTGGTCAACGTGGTGACCGGTCGCGGCGAGACGGCCGGCGCGGCGCTGGTGGCGCATCCGGGCGTGGACAAGATCGCCTTCACCGGCTCCACCGAGGTCGGCAAGCTCATCGGCCGCGCCGCCATGGACGACATGAAGCGCGTCTCGCTGGAACTGGGCGGCAAGTCGCCCGTGATCGTGCTCGATGACTGCGACGCCGACGTGGCGGCGCAAGGCGCGGCCGCCGCCATCTTCTTCAACCAGGGCCAGGTCTGCACCGCGGGTTCGCGGCTTTACGTGCAGAAGGGCCTGTACGCCAAGGTGGTGGAACGGCTGGCCGACCTGGCCGCCGGCATGAGGCTGGGTTCCGGCTTCGCGCCCGATACGCAGGTGGGGCCGCTGGTGTCGGCGCGTCACCAGCAGCGCGTGATGGACTACATCGGCATCGGCCGCGCCGAGGGCGGCAAGGTGCTGGCGGGCGGCGCCGCCGGCGAGGGCGCCGGGTATTTCGTGCGGCCCACGGTATTCACGGATCTGCCGCAGGATGCCCGCATGGCCCGCGAGGAGATCTTCGGGCCGGTGGTGGTGGCGCAGCCGTTCGACACGCTCGACGACGCCGTGCGGCTGGCCAACGACAGCGCCTTCGGCCTGGGCGCCAGCCTCTGGAGCAACGACCTGACCCGGGTCCAGCGCCTGATCCCGCGCATCGATGCGGGCACGCTCTGGATCAACACCCACAACATGCTGGACCCGAACATGCCGTTCGGGGGTTTCAAGCAGTCCGGCATCGGCCGTGAGCACGGCCGCGCCGTACTGGACATGTATCTGGAGAAGAAGTCCGTTTGTATCGCTTACTAGACTGACGGCCGCGCGAGACAAGCCGGGAGATACCGGCGCGTGCGAGGCCGCGCAACCAAGGGGAAGTGCATGGCAGGCAAGACCAATTGCCGGGCCCGGGCGCGCGCAGCATTGCTGCTGGCGGGCCTGGCCACGGCGCAGGCGGCATGGGCCGGAGACCCCAGCGCGCGCGACTGGATACCCGCGCCGGTGGGCACCAACATCATCGCTGGCTACCTGGCCGGGCTGCGCTCGTCGGGGCTGTATTCGGCCGGCAAGCGCATCGACGGCGCCTCGGTGGACGTGGATGCGCTGATCTACCGCCAGATGCATTACCGGGAGCTGTTCGGCAAGACCGTGCAGCTCGAATTCATCGTGCCGATGTCGCGCACCACGATGGAACTGCCGGGCGCCCCGCGCGACCGCCAGACCGGCATCGGCGACGTGACGCTGGGTTCCGCGATCTGGCTCTACAACAACGAGCAGACCAAGACCTGGTTCGCCTGGGAGCCGTTCGTGGTGGTGCCGTTGGGGCGCTACGATGGCTCGCGCCCGGACACTTCGCCGGGCAAGAACCGCTGGTCCACCATCCAGGATTTCTCGTTCGTGAAGGGGGTGGGCGAATCCACCTTCCTGGAGGCCATCGGCGAAGTGGAAATCTACGGCCGCAACAGCGACTGGATGAGCCAGACGCTGAAGAAGGACCCGTCCTTCCGCTTCTTCGCGCTGGCCTCCACCAATATCACGGACAACACCTACACCGGCATCCGCTACCGCTACGAGACCGGCGGCCGCGAGCGCGCCGTGGGCGAGACGGTGACCAGCCGCGCCCGCAACCACCAGCTGGCGCTGGAACTGACGCACCAGATCAACGACGCCAACCAGATCCAGATGCAGTACATCCACGACCTGAAGGTCGAGAACGGCCCGCGCATGCGGGGCGTGCAGATGCGCTACGTCTACGCCTTCTAGGAGCAACGGACATGACACCAGGAGAGATCCAATGATTGCGCATTGTGCCAACAGACGCGCCGCGCGGGCCGGCAAATGGGCGCTGTGCGCGGCCCTGGCCGCGGCCGCCGGGCTTGCCCGCGCCGACCTGCCGGTCGAGGAGCTCAAGGGCGGCACCCGCCTGCCGCCGGCCACGCCGCACCGGCTGTACGTGATGGACGCGGTGTTCAATCACCTGGTCGACAGCCGCGTCAACATTTACGACGGCGACACGATGAAATTCCTGGGACTGGTGCCCTCGTCGTTCAACGGCCACATGACGGTGTCGGCGGACGGCAAGGACATCTACATCATGACCACCTACTACGAGCGCCTGAACCGCGGCAAGCGCACCGACGTGGTCGAGGCCTGGGATGCCGAGACGTTGACGCCGAAGTACGAGGTGCCGATTCCGGAGAAGCGCGCGCAGGCGCTGAACTACCGCAACTACCTGCAGCAGAGCGCCGACGGCGGCCTGCTGTTCGTGCAGAACGCCACGCCGGCCTCGTCGGTCACGGTGGTCGACCTGAAGACGCGCAAGTTCGCCGACGAAGTGACCGCGTCCGCCGGCTGCTGGAGCATCATCGTGCCGCCGTCGCGGCCGCGCAGCTTCGCCAGCATCTGCGGCGACGGCTCGTTCGTCACGGTCGACCTGGACGCCGCCGGCAAGCCGTCGGGCCAGCAGCGCAGCAAGCCCATGTTCGAGGTCGAGAGGGATCCGATCTTCACCCATACCGACCGCCTGGGCGACACCTTCTATTTCGTCTCGTACAACGGCAACGTCTACAGCGCGGATTTCAGCGGCGCCGAGGCCCGCTTCGGCGAGCCGTGGTCGCTGCTGGACAAATCCGGCAAGGACCGCGGCTGGCGCCCGGGCGGCTACAACCTGCTGGCGGTCAACCGCGCCAGCAAGCGCCTGTACGTGGGCATGCATCCGAACGGCGCGGAAGGCTCGCACAAGACGCCCGCCGCCGAGATCTGGGTGTATGACCTGGCCACGCACAAGCGGCTGGCGCGCATTCCGGGCAAGAACGCGTTGTCGATGTCGGTGTCGCAGGACGACAAGCCGCGCCTGTTCACCATCGACGGCGGCAACGTCAACATCTATGACGCGGCGCCGGCCGCGCCGGTGCTCAAGGGCACGATCCAGGGCGCCGGCGAGACGGCGCTGCAGGTCGAGCCGCAGCCGGGAGGCGCGCAATGACCGATCCCGTGCTGTTCTATGCCGCCAGCGCCGCGCTTGCCTGCGTGCTGCTGCTGGGCGCGCTCGACAAGCTCAAGGACATGGCGGCCTTCAGCGGCGCCGTGACGGCCTACGAGATCGTGCCCGCCGGCCTGGCCGGCGCCTTCGCCTGGGGCTATGTGCTGGCCGAAGCGCTGGCCGGCGCCTTGCTGCTGACGCCGGGCGCGCAGGCCATGGGCGCCGCGCTGGCGCTGCTGGTGCTGGCCCTGGCGACGGCGGGCGTGGCGCTCAACCTGGCGCGCGGCCGCCGCGATATCGATTGCGGCTGCGGCGGTCCCGCCTTCCGGGGCGCGGCGGCGCGCGGCGCCGGGCTGTCCTGGTGGATGGTGCTGCGCAATGCCTTGCTGGCGTCGTGGACGCTGCCGGTGTTCGCCGCGGCGCAAGGCGCTTCGCGCAGCCTGCAATGGGCCGACGCGGCCTCGGTCTTCGGCCTGGCGATGTGCGCCGTGGCCTTGTATTTCACCGTCAATCACCTGCTGGCCTCGCACCTGAAGCTGCGGCAGCTGCATACCTAGAAACAACGGAGCGACACGATATGGAAGCCTTGATCATTTCCAATTTTCTGCTGTGGGGCGCGGTGCTCTGCCTGATGCTGGTCATCCTGGCGCTGTCGCGCCAGATCGGCGTGCTGTACGAGCGCGTGGCGCCGATGGGGGCGCTGACCATGGACAAGGGGGCCGGCGGTGGGCGAGGCCGCGCCCCGTTTCGAACTGGCCGACCTGCTGGGCCGGCGCCTGACCATCGGCGAACGCGGCCAGCACAGCCAGCTGCTGTTCTTCCTGTCGCCGACCTGCCCGGTGTGCAAGAAGCTGCTGCCGATCCTCAAGTCGGTGGCCGGCACCGAGAGCGCCTGGCTGCGCATCGTGCTGGCCAGCGACGGCGAGATGCCCGAGCATCTGGCGTTCTACCGCCAGGCGGGGCTGGAGCGCTTTCCCTACCTGCTGTCGACCGAGCTGGGCATGAAGTTCCAGATCAGCAAGTTGCCGTATGCGGTGCTGATCGACGAATCCGGCGTGATCCGCGCCAAGGGCCTGATCAATTCGCGCGAACAGCTGGAAAGCCTGTTCACGGCCAAGGAGCTGGGCGTGGCGTCGGTGCAGGAATTCCTGGCCGGCGGCGCGCTGGAAGAGACCCGCATTTCACGCAAGGAGAACGGCAATGCGCTGGTTGGATAAGCTTGGAGAGCGCGCCACGCGCTCCGTCGCCCACGCCACGTCGCGTCGCAGCGTGCTCAACCGCATCGGCCGCGTGCTGGTCGGCACCGCCTTCCTGGTGCCGGTGCTGCCGGTGGCCCGGTCCGCGCCCGCGGCGGCCAAGAAGCCGCAGACCGACGAGACCGCCTGCGACTACTGGCGCTATTGCGCGGTGGACGGCTTCCTGTGCTCGTGCTGCGGCGGCAGCACGACCTCATGCCCGCCGGGCACCTCGCCGTCGGCGGTGTCGTGGGTCGGCACCTGCCACAACCCGCTGGACGGCAAGGACTACCTCATCAGTTACAACGACTGCTGCGGCAAGACGGCCTGCGGCAAGTGCATGTGCGCCTCGGCCGAGCGCGAGCGGCCGGGCTACCAGATGTTCCTGCACAACGACGTCAACTGGTGCATGTCCAACGAGTCGTCGATCTTCCACTG
>NZ_CYTY01000005.1:193462-224151 GCF_001298995.1 Achromobacter sp. 2789STDY5608615 | reverse complement strand
GCCTTCACGCATCTGCCGGCCGGCCGTGAATACCTGATCCGGGTGCCGGGCGCGGCCTATTCGCAATTGAGCAACGCCGAACTGGCCAATGTGTTGAACTGGCTGCTGCACACGTTCAGTCCGGCGCAATTGCCGGCCGGCTTCTCGCCCTACACGGAGAGCGAAGTGGCGGCGGCGCGGCCGCGCCGCTACGACGACGTGGTGCCGGTGCGCCACGGCCTGGCGCGCGAGCTGGCGGCGCTGGGCCTGGCGCTGTCCGACTATTCATATGGCAGCGCCCGCAAGCCCTGAGGCCGCGCGGCGCCCGGGGGCGGTGCGAGGCTCCCTGTAGTGTGAACAGGCCCTAGGGGTTGTCACGGATACTCCCGGCCCGGGGCTCGGTGATAGAAAGAAGACCGCCTTTTGTTCCATGCCGCGCGCCGGAGTCGCCATGTCCCACCCTCTGTTACGCAGCGCGCCCCAGCAGTTCCTGGATTGCGCCAGCTGGAAGGAAAACATCAGCAACACCTTTGTGCCGCTGGAGGTATCGGCCGCCGATCCGAAGCGGTTTCGCAGCAGCGTGGCGGTGGATTCGCTGGGCTGGATGCAGGTCTGCGAGATGCGCACCGGCGCGCAGCGCGTGCGCCGCACGCGGCTGCTGGCCGAGCGCGCCGAGGCATCCGGCTACAAGGTCACGCTGCAGCTCGATGGCCGCAGCGAGATCCGGCAGGCGGCCCGCACCGCTTTGTTGATGCCGGGCGAGTGGGGCATCTACGACACCACCCGTCCCTACGAGGTCGATGTCGACGACGACGCCCATTTCCTGGTGATGCAGGTGCCGGGCAAGCAATCCGAGGCCTGGCTGCCGGCCATGCGCAACGCGGTGGCGCGCAGCTTCAGCGCGCGCCACGGCTGCGGCCGCATGGCCATGGACCTGTTGCGGGTGGCGCTGAGCGAACACGCCCATCTGTCGGACAGCGCGGCGCGCGACGCGGCCAACGCCGTGATGCAGATGATGGGGCTGGACATCAGCGAGCGGGCCGGCGGCGCAGGCGGGCAGGACCAGGTGGAAATGCGCCAGGCGCAACTGCGCCGCGTGCAGCAATACCTGGTCGAGAACCTGCACGACCCGGACCTGTCGCCGGCGACGGCGGCCGAGGCCCTGCGCGTGTCGCGGCGCTATCTGTACAACCTGTTCGCCCTGGCCGCCACGACGCCGGCCGATTTCATTCTCAGCGCGCGGCTGGAGCGCTGCCGCGACATGCTGGCCGACGCCGCGCAGACCGCGCGGCAGATCGGCGAGATCGCCTTCCGTCATGGGTTTTCGGATGCGGCGCGTTTCAGCCACGCGTTCCGCAACCGCTATGGGGTGTCGCCGTCGGAATACCGGCGCCAGGGGCGCCTGCCGGGCGAATCGGCCTGATGCGGGAGCGCCCGCCGGCTGGCGGGACGACCCGGTGTGATCAGAGGTTTTCCTCGTTGATCAGGTCTTCCTTGCCGTAGAACTTCACGCCGATGTGGATGCGTTCGCGGCCTTGCGCGCGGCGATGGCGGTTGGTGTCGCGCAGCGAATAGACGCAGCCGCAGTATTCCTGCTGGTAGAAGTTCTCGCGCTTGCTGATCTCGATCATGCGCGACGAGCCGCCGCCCTTGCGCCAGTTGTAGGTCCAGTAGATCAGGTCGTCGTAGCGCGCGGCCGCCCGCTCGCCGCAGCCGTTGATCTGGTTCATGTCCTTCCAGCGCGAGATGCCGAGCGAGCTGGTGATGGTGTCGAAGCCGTGCTCGTGAGCGTACAGGGCGGTGCGCTCGAAGCGCATGTCGAAGCAGGCGGTGCAGCGTTCGCCGCGCTCGGGGGGCGTCTTCCATGCCCTTGACGCGGTCGAACCAGTTGTCCATGTCGTAGTCGGCATCGATGAACTCGATGCCGTGCTGCTCGGCGAAGCGGATGTTCTCCTGCTTGCGGATCTCGTATTCTTTGACCGGATGGATGTTCGGGTTGTAGAAGTAGATCGCGTAGTCGATGCCGGAAGCCGTCATGGCTTCCATGACCTCGCCGGAACAGGGCGCGCAGCACGAGTGCATCAGCACCTTGCGGCGGCCGGCGGGCAGGTCGAGTTTGGGGCGCACGAGTTCGGACATGATCAAAAGCAGGCGGTGAGGCGGAAAACTCCTTATTTTACGCTGAGTTGCCGCCTTGGCCAGGGGGGCGCCGGCAAGCGCCGCCCGGAAGGGCTTGCCGCGGCTCAGCCCAGCACCGCGTCCCACAGCTCGCGCACGGCCGCGCGTTCGGCCTGCAGCTGGTCGGGCGCCACGCGGGCCTTTTCCACGCCCTGCATGCGCAGCTGGTGCTGCACGCGCCGCAGCGTGCGGTAGGCGTCGCCGGCCCGGGCGGCCAGCGCCGGCTCGATCAGCCCGGCCTCGCCGGCCAGGCGCAGCAGGGTGATGTTGCCCAGGTTGCGCACCAGCATGGGGTGGGTGCCGGCGTGGCACAGCACCAGGTACTGGGTCACGAATTCGACGTCGACCATGCCGCCGGCGTCGTGCTTCAGGTCGAACCGGTCGGTGCTGTTGGGGTGCCCGGCGTTGATCTTCTGGCGCATCGCCAGCACTTCCTCGCGCAGCTTGGCCGTGTCGCGCGACATCACCAGGATGGCTTCGCGGATCTGCTCGAAGCGCTGGCCGACCCCGGCGTCGCCGGACGCGTAACGGGCGCGGGTCAGGGCCTGGTGTTCCCAGGCCCAGGCGTGCTTCTGCTGGTATTGCTCGAAGGCCTCGACCGACACGGCCAGCAGGCCGGCGTCACCGTCCGGGCGCAGGCGCAGGTCGACTTCGTACAGGCGGCCCGACGAGGTCATGGTGGACAGCCACGAGGTCATGCGGCGGCCCAGCTTGGCGTAGACCTCGGCGGCGTCCTCGCGCGGATCGTCATACAGGAACACCGGGTCCAGGTCCGAGGCGTAGCCCAGCTCCTTGCCGCCCAGCTTGCCGTAGGCGATGACGGCGAAGCGCGGCGTGGCGCCCGCGGCCTTGTTCACCAGCGGCCAGGTGCGGCGGATGGTTTCCGTCAGCAGCAGGTCGGCCAGGGCCGACAACTGGTCGGCGAGCTTTTCCACCGTCAGCTCGCCTTCCAGGTCCTGCGCCAGCAGCTGGAAGCTGGCCTGGCGCTGCACGTCGCGCATCAGGTTCATCTGGCGCTCGATGTCGGGGTCGCCATCGGGCAGGCGGCAGGCGTCGAGGTCGGCGGACAGCTGGCGCGCGATCTGGGCGAAATCGAGCGGCTCGAACAGGGTGCGCCAGTCGATCAGGCTGTCCAGCAGCAGCGGGTGCTGCGTCAGGTACTGGGCCGCCCAGGGGCTGGCCGCGACCATGCGCGCGACCCGCGCCAGGGTGTCAGGGTATTCGGCCAGCAACGCCAGGTAGGCGCTGCGCTGGGCGATCTTCTCGATCAGGTCGAACAGGCGCACGGCGGCGTCCAGCGGCGCGCTGGTCTGGCGCGCGGCGCGCAGCGCGGCCGGCAGCAGGGTTTCCATGCGGCGCCGGCTGCTCTCGGGCAGGCTGCGCACGCGGTGGCTGCCCAGCAGCGTTTCGGTGCGGCGCAGCAGGTCGTCGGCCTGTTCGCCGAAGGCCTGGCGGATCTGCTCGGCCAGGGCGCATTCCTCGTCGGGTTCGTCGGCGGGCGTGTCGGCGCCGGCATCGGCGGTGTCCTCCTTGTCCATGCCGACCATGCGGAACACGTTGCGGAAGGTGCGCGAGACGAACTGGCGGTGCGCGGCCAGCGTGCTTTCGAAATCCTGCGGGCTCAGCCCCAGCGCGGCGGCCAGCGCGGCGCGCTGGTCCGGGTCGCCCGGCAGCAGGTGGGTTTGCTCGTCCTCGCGGTACTGCAGCGCGTGTTCGGTGCGGCGCAGGAAGCGGTAGGCCTCTTCCAGGCGGCGCGCGTCGTCCTCGGGCACCAGGCCGGCGACCTGCTCGGCGTGCAGCGCCGCCAGCAGTCCGCGCTGCTGCAGCGCCGGCATGCGGCCGCCGCGGATCAGTTGCGCCAGCTGCACCACGAATTCGATCTCGCGGATGCCGCCGTCGCCCAGCTTGATGTTGTTGGCGCTGTCGATGCCGTTGCGGGCCGAGGCGCGGCGCTGCCAGTCCTGGCGGATGCGCTCGCGCAGCGCGCGCAGCGCGGCCAGCGCGTCGAAGTCGAAATACTTGCGGTAGACGAACGGCACGCGCAGGCTTTCCAGCTGGCGGGCCTGGGCCGCGCTGTCGCTGCCCGCGAAGGCCTGGCCCGGCATCAGGCGCGCCTTGAGCCAGGCATAGCGTTCCCATTCGCGGCCCTGGCCGATCAGGTAGTGTTCCAGCGCATCCAGGCTCCAGGCCAGCGGGCCGGCGTCGCCGTCGGGACGCAGGCGCAGGTCGGTCCGGAACACCTGGCCATTGGCGTCGACCTCGGACAGCACCGGCATCATGCGCCGTGTCAGGCGGCCATAGAACTCGTGGTGGCTGATGCGGCGCGGGCCGTCGGTGTCGCCTTCCTCGCCGTACAGCATGATCAGGTCGATGTCGGACGAGACGTTCAATTCACCGCCGCCCAGCTTGCCCATGCCGACGATCAACATCTCCTGGGGCAGGCCGGTGGCCGGATCGCGCGGCACGCCGTGCACCGCGGCCAGGTCGGCCGCCACGCTGCGGTAGGCGGCGGCCACCGCGGCATCGGCCAGCGCCGTCATCGCGCCCACCACTTCCTCCAGGGGCGCCAGGCCGGCCAGGTCGCGCACGATCAGGGCGCTGAAGACGCGTTCGCGCAATTTGCGCAGCACCTGGCGGCACAGGTCCACCGGCAGGATGTCGGGCGCGCCCGGGCCCGCCAGCTCCGCCTGCCATTGCGCCAGCCGCTCGGGTGTGACCGGTTGTTGCACCGCTTCCGCCAGCCAGGCGGCCAGATCCGGGTGGGCGTCGAGACGGCGGCGCAGATGGCCGGACCAGGCGAGGGCGGGGGCAAACAGGGCGGGCGTGGACATGGCGATCGGACGAAGACGAATGGACGCGTTTCAGGTATAAGTGGGGACGATACCGCAAGACTATTCTCCTGCCCACCGATCCGTGTCTGTTTCAAAAAAAGTGTTCTGCTGCCTGTTCTGGGCGGTGTTGACCGTGTACGGCGTCGTGGCCATCGGGCTCCTGGGCGTACGCTATTGGGTCTTGCCGCGCGTGGACCAGTGGCGTCCCCAGATCGAAGCCTACGCCAGCCAGGCGTTGGGCGCTCGCGTCACGATCGGCGCCATCCAGGCGGACTGGCAGGGCCTCAATCCCCGATTGGATCTTTCCTCGGTCCAGGTCTATGACGACCAGGCCGCGCCGGTGCTGACGCTGCCCTCGGTATCGGCGGTGCTGGCCTGGCGCAGCCTGCTGACGCTGTCGCCCACGCTGCTGCGGCTGCGCCTGGAGCAACCCGAACTGACCTTGCGCCGCGATGCCGACAACCGCCTGTGGGTGGCGGGGCAGGGCATCGACCTGAATGCCAGCGATCACCGTTCGGACCTGGATCATCCGGCGCTGCGCTGGCTGACCGCGCAGCGCGAGCTGCTGATCCACGGCGCCCGCATCCGCTGGCAGGACGAGCTGCGCCACGCGCCCGAACTGGTCCTGAGCAATGTCGATTTCCTGGTGCGCAACGGCAGCCTGTCGCACCGTTTCGTGCTGCGCGCCGACGCCGATCCGGCGCTGGCGCGCAAGGTGGACCTGCGCGGCGAGTTCAACCGCAGCCTGTTCAGCGCCAACGCGGCCAGTCCGGCCAACTGGAGCGGGCAGGTCTATGCCGCGCTGGATGACGCCGAGCCGATGGCCTGGGCGCCCTGGATGCCGCCGCCGGCCATCAAGGGGCGCGTCAGCGCCCGCGCCTGGCTGCAACTGGACCATGGCACCTTCACCAGGCTGACCGCCGATGTGGCCGCGCGCGGCGTCGACTGGGCGGCGGCGTCGGACGGCCCGGCGGTGCGCGGCGGCTACGCGCAGTTCCGCATCGAGGGCACGCCCGGCGATTTCGTCCAGAGCGAGCAGGTGCCGCTGGCGCGCAGCGCCGGCGCGGCGGACCTGTCGGTCAATGGCCGCGTCGAGCAACTGCGCGTGGCCTTGCCCGGCATCTTCGAACAGCCCGAGCTGGGCGCCAGCGAGATTGCGCTGGATGCCCGCATCAAGGGCGCCGACGCGCGCGACTGGTTCGTCGACGTGGGCCAGCTGCGGGTCGTCAACGACGATCTCGACGTGCGCCTGCAGGGCCAGTGGCGCAAGGAAGGCAAGAGCGCCGCGGGCAGCGTCGACATGCGCGGCACGCTGGTGCGCGGCGCCATGAACGCGATCCACCGCTACCTGCCGCTGGAGGTCAATCCGGACGCGCGCGAATGGCTGGCGACCGGCTTGCCGGCCGGGCAGATGGAGTCGGCCTCCATCACGCTCAAGGGCGACCTGGACGAATTCCCCTTCGGCGCCCAAGGCTCGACCGGCGAATTCGTCATTGCCGGCGCCTACTCCGGCGCCAAGGTCGATTACGCGCCGGCCCGGCCGCACCGCAAGGGCTGGCCGATGCTGGAGAACCTGTCGGGCAATTTCCGAGTCGACAAGGTCGGGCTGGTGCTCGACAGTCCGGGCGGGGCGGTGGCTCATACCGGGCCGGGCCAGACGGTGACGCTGGGGGCGGTCAGCGCCACCATTCCCGACATGGAGCACAACGCCGAGCTGACGGTCAACGGCGACACCAGCGGGACGGTGCCGGCCTACCTGGCGCTGTCGGACAGCTCGCCGCTGGGCCAGTTGCTGGACGGCGCGCTCGACGAGGCGCGCGGCACGGGCAACTGGCGCATGCCGCTCAAGCTGAAGGTGCCGCTGATGAACACCGACGACACCCAGGTCGAAGGCAAGATCCAGTTCGCCGACAACACCTTCACCTTCATGCCGGAAATGCCGCTGCTCAGCCAGATGCATGGCGACCTGGAGTTTTCGGAGAAGGGCGTGCGCACCAAGGAGATCCGCGCGCAGTTCCTGGGCGGTCCGGTCAAGATCTCGGGCAGCCTGGCGCAGCCGACGGACGCCTTGCGCTTCGAGGGCGTGCTGGCCGGATCCGGACTGACGCAGATCAGCAATACGCCGTCGATGGGACGCTTTTCGGGCAAGACGGCCTACAAGGGCAAGGTCGGCTACCAGCGCGGCGGCTCGGTGGAACTGTCGATGGAATCGGACCTGACCGGCCTGGCCATCGACATGCCGGCCCCCGTCGGCAAGGCGGCGCCGCTGGCGCGGCCGCTCAAGCTGCAATGGGGCGCGGCGCAGGACCGCGGCGCCAAGGGCCGGCGCTGGCTGACCGCCAGCCTGGGCGACAACATCAACGCGCTGTTCGAGCGCGATCCGACCGATGCCGCGCCGTCGTACTTCGCGCGCGGCGCGCTCGGCATCGACCGTCCGGCCAGCCTGCCCGAGCGCGGCCTGAGCCTGAGCGCCAGCCTGCCGGAGCTGGACATGGATGCCTGGGAAAAGGTGTCCGACGGGTTCGACCCGCCGCCCGTCAAGGGCCGTCCGGCGCCGCGGCCGCTGCTGCCCGCGGCCGAGCGCGTCAGCCTGGCCACCGGCTTGCTGCGCACCAGCGGCTATACGCTCAATGACCTGACCCTGTACGCCACGCGGCCGGCCCCGGCCCAGTGGCGCGTCGATCTGCAATCGCGCCAGGCGGCGGGCTCGCTGTCGTGGCGCGAGGCCTCCGGCGCCATCGCCGGCCAGATCACCGCGCGTTTCAAGCACCTGGCGCTGGGCGGCGCGGACGATACCAACGAGGCCGACAAGGCGCTGTCCTCGGGCAACGACCTGTCGGACATCCCGGCGATCGACCTGCAGGCCAAGGAATTCCGCCTGTACGGCAAGAACCTGGGCGAGCTGCAGGTGCTCGGCACCAACCTCGAACGCGGCCGCCAGTGGCGCCTGGACAAGCTGTCGATCACCAACGACGCCGCCACCCTGAACGCCACCGGCGCCTGGCGCCTCGAAGGCCCGGACCGTGGCCTGACGGTGGATGCCACCGCCAAGTTCGAGAACGTGGGCAGCTTCATGGACCGCATCGGCTTCGAGCGCGTGGTGTCGGGCGGCACCGGCGGCATCAAGGCCAATGTGACCTGGCGCAATCTGCCCTGGACCCACAATATCGCCGACGTGACCGGCGATGCCGAGATCACCCTGGACAAGGGCCGCTTCATGCACGTGAATTCGCGCACGGCGCGCCTGCTGGAGTTGCTGTCGCTGCAATCGCTGCAACGGCTGGCGCGGCTCGACGTCAATCCGACCAACCTGCTGCGCGACGGTTTCCCGTTCGATACCGTGCGCGGGCAGATCAAGCTGGCGGACGGTTCGCTCAAGACCGAGGGCTACAAGATCAACGGCCCGGTCGCCGCCATCGTGCTGGCGGGCGACGTGAACCTCGTGCAGGAGCGCTGGAACCTGAAGGCGGTGGTGATTCCCAACCTGGACGCCAGCGGCGCGGCGATGGTGACGGCGCTGGCGGTCAACCCGCTGATCGGCCTGGGCGCCTTCGTCACGCAATGGCTGCTCAAGCAGCCGCTGGCGCGCGCCATGACCATGGAATACGCCGTGACGGGCAGCTGGGACGATCCCAAGATCGACCCGATCGACGATTCGGGCAAGCCGGCGCCCAAGCAGACGCCCAAGCCGCGCAGCCTGGAAGAGTTCATCGAGCACTGATCCGGCTGGCCGCAGTTTCCTGACATTGGGATACAGACCGTACAGACAGCAACGCGGCGGCGCCATTAATCTCTCGTCAGTCCCGCTACTGATGGAGTCGTCGCATGGCCAAGTCCCGCATCCGCCTGGCAACGGTACTCGCACTGATGAGTGTTTCCGCCTGGGCCCAGGCCCAGGCCCAGGCCCAGGCCCAGGCCCAGGCCCAGGCCCAGGCCCAGGCCCAGGCCCAGAACCTGGTCCTGCCCACCATTCCCGAGGCCACGGATGCGATCGTCGACATGCTCGCGGGCACCGGCCTGTCGCGCCCGTCCGAGGTCAAGCTGGGCACCTGCGTGGCCGCGGAACAGGCCTCCCACGCGGGGCAGGTCGCCTGCACGGTGGCGGTGACGATGGGCGCCGCGGTCAACGAGAACCAGATGGATTTCTACAAGCAGGGCAAGAAGTGGAAGGCCCAGCCCAGCATGTCGCAGGACAAGCTGCCGTTCCCCGATCCCAAATTGCATTGAATCCAGCCGGGGGGATCCCCCCGGATATCGGATGCGGCCCGGCCGTGAACGCCGGCGTGGATCGAATGCGGGCCGGCGCGAAACCCGGCGAGGATCAGAGGCGGGCCGGCGGGAAATGCCGGCCCAAAAAGCATTTGGCGAGGACCGCCGTGGGGCAATCCTCGCCAAATCGATGCGTGCGCCCGGCATGCGGGCGGCGACGGCTTACTTCTTCTTCATCATGTCGAAGAATTCGGCATTGGTCTTGGTGGCGCGCATCTTGTCCAGGATGAATTCCATGGATTGGACTTCGTCCATGTCGTGGATGAACTTGCGCAGCACCCAGACCTTCTGCAGCAGGTCCGGCGCGATCAGCAGTTCTTCGCGGCGGGTGCCCGACTTGTTCAGGTTGATGGACGGGTAGACGCGCTTTTCCGCCAGGCGACGTTCCAGGTGCACTTCGGAGTTGCCGGTGCCCTTGAATTCTTCGTAGATGACTTCGTCCATGCGGCTGCCGGTCTCGATCAGCGCGGTGCCCAGGATGGTCAGCGAACCGCCTTCCTCGAGGTTGCGCGCGGCGCCGAAGAAGCGCTTGGGACGTTGCAGGGCGTTGGCGTCGACACCGCCGGTCAGCACCTTGCCGGAAGCCGGCACCACGGTGTTGTAGGCGCGGGCCAGACGGGTGATCGAGTCCAGCAGGATCACCACGTCCTTCTTCATTTCGACCAGGCGCTTGGCCTTTTCGATGACCATTTCGGCGACCTGCACGTGGCGGGTGGCGGGCTCATCGAAGGTCGATGCGACCACTTCGCCGCGCACGGTGCGCTGCATTTCGGTCACTTCCTCGGGACGCTCGTCCACCAGCAGGACGATCATGACCGCGTCGGGGTAGTTGGTGGTGATGGCGTGCGCGATGTGCTGCATCATCACCGTCTTGCCGGACTTGGGGCTGGCGACGATCAAGCCGCGCTGGCCCATGCCGATGGGGGCGAAGACGTCGAGGATGCGGCCCGTCAGGTTCTCTTCGCTCTTGATGTCGCGTTCCAGGCGCATGGTCCGGTTCGGATGCAGCGGCGTCAGGTTCTCGAACACGATGCGATGCTTGATCGCCTCGGGCGCCACGCCGTTGACCTTGTCCACCTTGACCAGCGCGAAATAACGCTCGCCATCCTTGGGCGTGCGCACTTCGCCTTCGATCGAGTCGCCGGTGTGCAGGTTGAAGCGGCGGATCTGGGACGGCGAAATGTAGATATCGTCCGTGCTGGCCAGATACGAGGTCTCGGGCGAGCGCAGGAAACCGAAGCCATCGGGCAGGACTTCCAGCACGCCGTCGCCAAAGATCTGCTCGCCCTGCTTGGCGCGCCGTTTCATGATGGCGAACATCAGCTCCTGCTTGCGCAGGCGGTTGGCGTTCTCGATTTCCAGGCCAGCGGCCATTTCCAGCAGCTGCGAGACATGCAGCGCCTTCAGTTCGTTGAGGTGCATCGCGGTGAGTGTTGGGGGAAGAGTAAAGGAGGGTTCTGGCGGCGCGCCACGGACGGGCTCGCGCGGTATGGAAGCAGCGCCGCCCCCAGGGCGGCGCCTTCGTTCACAGCACGCAGTTTACAACGCGCCGTCCAGGAATGCGGTGAGTTGCGACTTCGACAGCGCGCCAACCTTGGTGGCGGCAGCCTGGCCGTCTTTAAAGAGCATGAGGGTGGGGATGCCACGGATGCCGTACTTGGCGGCGGTGCCCTGGTTCTCGTCCACGTTGAGCTTGGCGATCGTCAGGCGACCGGCGTATTCGGTGGCGACTTCTTCCAGGATCGGGGCGATCATCTTGCAGGGGCCGCACCAGGCAGCCCAGTAGTCCACCAGCACCGGCTGGCCGGACTTCAACACATCGGCATCGAAGCTCGCGTCACTGACGTTCTTGATTTGGTCGCTCATGATGGTGATTCTCGGGTTCGGCAGCAAAAGGCGAAAAAAGGGACGCCTTGCCGTTGTTCTTGTTTGTGGAATGGATTAAAGCATACCACTGTCAAAAACAACAGGCATACCACTGTTTATAACAACAGTACTTGCCGCTTTTGTGTAGGATATCGCGGCGCAGTTATCGCGATCCGGGGCATTGAACCCGGATCCGCTGGCTGTGTCTCTATCGTCATCCTACCGAATTCGGAGCTGGTCAGGTCGTGCGCATCCCACCCGGAGCCGCGCAGAATCTGGGCTTATCCGTAAAATGTCGGTTTTTTTCCACAGATGTTGGGGATAACTTGGCCACTCCACGTTACAACGAGGCGTCCATCCGCGTCCTGAAGGGGCTGGAGCCCGTGCGGCAGCGCCCGGGCATGTACACCCGCACCGAAAACCCCCTGCACGTCGTGCAGGAGGTCATCGACAACGCCGCAGACGAAGCCCTGGCTGGCTACGGCAAACAGATACAGGTCACGCTGCACATCGATGGCAGCGTGTCCGTCGAGGACGACGGCCGCGGCATTCCCGTCGGCCTGCATCCCGAAGAAAACGCCCCCGTGGTCGAGCTGGTCTTCACCCGACTGCACGCGGGCGGCAAGTTCGACAAGGCCGGCGGCGGCGCCTATGCCTTTTCCGGCGGCCTGCACGGCGTCGGCGTATCCGTCACCAACGCGCTGGCGACCCGGCTCGAGGTCGTGGTCTGGCGCGATGGCGCCGTCAACCGCCTGGTGTTCAAGGGCGGCGACGTCGCCGAGCCGCTGGCGCCCTTCGACCAGGGCGGCCGCAAGAAGTCCGGCACCCGCGTGCGGGTCTGGCCGGACGCCAAGTACTTCGACAGCCCCAACATCCCGCTGGGCGAGCTGACCCACCTGCTGCGCAGCAAGGCCGTGCTGCTGCCGGGCGTGAAGGTTTCGCTGGTCAACGAAAAGACCGGCGACACCAAGACCTGGCAGTACCAGGATGGCCTGCGTGGCTACCTGTCCGAAGCCCTGGCCGGCGCCGAACTGATGGTGCCGTTCTTCGAGGGCGAGCAATACGCCGGCGCCGACCATGAAACCTTCGCCGAAGGCGAGGGCGCCCAATGGGTGGTGGCCTGGACCGAGGACGGCAACGCCGTGCGCGAGTCGTATGTGAACCTGATTCCGACGCCGGCCGGCGGCACCCACGAATCGGGCCTGCGCGAAGGCCTGTTCGGCGCGGTCAAGGGTTTCGCCGAACTGCACAGCCTGCTGCCCAAGGGCGTGAAGCTGCTGCCCGAGGACGTGTTCGCCCGCGCCAGCTTCGTGCTGTCGGCCAAGGTGCTGGATCCGCAATTCCAGGGCCAGATCAAGGAGCGCCTGAACAGCCGCGACGCGGTGCGCCTGGTGGGCGGTTTCTCCAAGAGCGCGCTCGACCTGTGGCTGCACAGCAATGTCGAATACGGCAAGAAGCTGGCCGAGCTGGCCATCCGCCAGGCGCAGGCGCGCCAGCGCTCGGCCCAGAAGGTCGAGAAGCGCAAGAGCTCCGGCGTGGCGGTGCTGCCCGGCAAGCTGACCGACTGCGAATCCAGCGACGCCACCCGCACCGAGGTCTTCCTGGTCGAGGGCGACTCGGCCGGCGGCTCGGCCAAGATGGGCCGCGACAAGGAATTCCAGGCCATCCTGCCGCTGCGCGGCAAGGTGCTGAACTCCTGGGAGGTCGATCGCGACCGCCTGTTCGCCAACAACGAAATCCACGACATCTCGGTTGCCATCGGCGTCGATCCGCACGGCCCGGGCGATTCGCCCGACCTGTCGGGGCTGCGCTACGGCCGCATCTGCATCCTGTCGGACGCCGACGTCGACGGCTCGCACATCCAGGTGCTGCTGCTGACGCTGTTCTACAAGCACTTCCCCAAGCTGGTCGAGGCCGGCAACGTCTACGTCGCCAAGCCGCCGCTGTTCCGCCTGGACGTGCCGGCGCAGGGCAAGCGCCCAGCGCGCAAGATCTACTGCCTGGACGAGGGCGAGCTGGAAGCCGCGCAGGACAAGCTGCGCAAGGAAGGCTCGCGCGAAAGCGCCTG
Source organism: Achromobacter sp. 2789STDY5608615 (assembly GCF_001298995.1). Taxonomy (NCBI): domain Bacteria; kingdom Pseudomonadati; phylum Pseudomonadota; class Betaproteobacteria; order Burkholderiales; family Alcaligenaceae; genus Achromobacter; species Achromobacter sp. 2789STDY5608615. Next base: position 210,960 of record NZ_CYTY01000005.1, on the reverse strand, counting down.
GTCGGTCAGCCGCTTCAAGGGCCTGGGCGAAATGAACCCCGAGCAGCTGTGGGAAACCACCATGAATCCGGACACGCGCCGGCTGCTGCCGGTGGGCTATGGCGACCAGACGCCTGAAGACACCACCCGCATGTTCGACATGCTGATGGGCAAGGGCGAGTCCTCGCAACGCCGCGCCTGGATCGAAGAGAAGGGCAACCTGGCGGAGCTGGACATCTGATGACGCCGTCCGCGTCCCCGTCGCCGGCCGCCGCCATGGCGGTCGACCTCACCGCCGACGACTACGCCGAGTTCGCGGCGTACGTGTACAAGCGGCCGGAACTGCGGCGCCGCCGCTATCTGTCGCACCTGCGCTTCGCGGTGCTGATGGTGGTGGTGCTGCTGGGCTACCTGGTCTGGCAGACCTGGGACGGGCACGGCCCCAACTGGAGCCTGCTGCTGCCGGTGTACTTCGAGGGGCTGGCGGTGGGCCTGGGCATCCTGGCGCTGCTGGCGCTGGCCTACGAGTTCGTGCTGCCGGGGCTGGTGCGCATGAACACGCGCCGCATGCTGGCCAAGCGGCCCGATGGCCTGTTCCTGGGGCGTCACCAGCTGGTCTTCGGCGCCGACGGCATCGACGACCGTGTCGCCGACGCCTCCGGCCGCATCGACTGGAACGACGTGCGGCGGGTCGAGGAAACGCCGCAGCATCTGTATGTCATCCTGGGGACGCTGCAAGGCGTGATCATTCCCAAGCGCGGGCAGGACGCCGCCACGCTGGACGCGGTGCGCGCCCAGTTGCGCGAGCACGTGGCCGATGCCCAGCTGCTGGGCGCCGCGGCTCCCCGATGACGCCGTTTCAATGAATCTATCTACCTGAAACCATCATGACCGACAGCAATCAACACGGTTTGTTCGACGCCGCGCCCGACGAGGGCGGCGATGCCGCCATCACCCTGGCGCGCTATGCCGAACAGGCCTATCTGGACTATGCCGTGTCCGTGGTGCGGGGCCGGGCCCTGCCCGACGTCGGCGACGGGCAGAAGCCCGTGCAGCGCCGCATCCTGTTCGCGATGCAGGCCATGGGGCTTGCGGCCGGCGCCAAGCCGGTGAAGTCCGCGCGCGTCGTCGGCGACGTGCTGGGCAAATACCACCCGCACGGCGACCAGGCCGCCTATGACGCCATGGTGCGCATGGCGCAGGACTTCTCCCTGCGCTACCCGCTCATCGACGGCCAGGGCAACTTCGGTTCGCGCGACGGCGACAACGCCGCCGCCATGCGCTACACCGAAGCGCGCCTGACGCCGATCGCCAAGCTGCTGCTGGACGAGCTCGACGAAGGCACGGTCGATTTCGTGCCCAACTACGACGGCAGCCAGCAGGAGCCGCAGATGCTGCCGGCGCGCCTGCCGGTGATGCTGCTGAACGGCGCGTCCGGCATCGCGGTCGGCATGGCCACCGAAATCCCGCCGCACAACCTGCGCGAAGTGGCGCAGGCCTGCGTGGCGCTGATCAAGCAGCCGCAACTGCCGGACGCCGAGCTGTTCGGCATGATCCCCGGTCCGGACTTCGCCGGCGGCGGCCAGATCATCACGCCGGCCGCCGACATCGCCCAGATCTACGCGGGCGGGCGCGGCTCGCTCAAGGTGCGGGCGCGCTGGCAGTTCGAGGAAATGGCGCGCGGCCAGTGGCAGCTGGTGGTCACCGAGCTGCCGCCGGGCACCTCGTGCCAGAAGGTGCTCGAAGAAATCGAGGAAATCACCAACCCCAAGGTCAAGAGCGGCAAGAAGAGCCTGACGCCCGAGCAGACGCAGGCCAAGGCCGTGATGCTGAACCTGCTGGACGCGGTGCGCGACGAATCCGGCAAGGACGCCGCCGTGCGCCTGGTGTTCGAGCCCAAGACCTCGCGCGTCGACCGCGACGAATTCGTCAACACCCTGCTGGCGCAGACCAGCATGGAAAGCAGCGCCTCGGTCAACCTGGTCTGCATCGGCACCGACGGCCGTCCGCGCCAGAAGGGCCTGCGCGACGTGCTGGTCGAGTGGCTGGCGTTCCGCACCCACACCGTGCTGCGCCGCACCCGATTCCGTTTGGACAAGGTGATAGACCGCATCCACGTGCTGGAAGGCCGCATGGTGGTCTACCTGAAGGTGGACGAGGTCATCCAGACCATCCGCGAATCCGACGAGCCGCGCGTGGCCCTGATGGAGCGTTTCAACCTGTCCGAGCGGCAGGCCGAGGACATCCTCGAAATGCGCCTGCGCCAGCTGGCGCGCCTGGAAGGCTTCAAGATCGAGCAGGAGCTCGCGGACAAGCGCAAGGAGCAGGTCTCGCTGCAGGAACTGCTGGACAATCCCAACACCCTCAAGCGCCTGCTCATCAAGGAAATCGAGGCCGACGCCAAGCAGTATGGCGACGATCGCCGCACCCTGATCGAGACCGCCGAGCGCGCCGTGCTCGAAACCAAGGTGCTGGACGAGCCGGTCACCGTGGTCGTGTCGCAGAAGGGCTGGCTGCGCGCCCGCCAGGGCCACGGCCACGACGCCTCGCAATTCGGCTTCAAGCAGGGCGACGACCTCTATGGCGCGTTTGAATGCCGCACCACCGATACGCTGATCGCCATGGGCGACAACGGCCGCGTCTATTCGGTGCCGGTGTCCGGCCTGCCGTCGGCGCGCGGCGACGGCCAGCCGGTCACCACCATGATCGACCTGGAAAGCGGCACCCGCATCGTCCACACCATCGCGGCCGCGGCCGACAGCCGCTGGCTGCTGGCCACGCGCGGCGGTTATGGCTTTGCCGCCAAGCTGTCGGACATGACCAGCCGCCAGCGCGCCGGCAAGCAGTTCATCACGCTGGAGACGGGCGACGAGCTGCTGCGCCCGGTGCCGCTGTTCGAGGGCGCCACGCAACTGGCGCTGCTGTCGCAGAAGGGCAAGTTCCTGGTGTTCGGGCTGGACGAACTCAAGTCGCTGTCCGGCGGCGGACGCGGCACCATCCTGATGGGGCTGGATGGCGCCGACAAGCTCGACCAGACCGTGCCGATCGGCGCGCTCGGCCTGCGCGCGGCCGGCATCTACCGCAACAAGCACACCGAGGACATCCTGGTGGGCGCGGCGCTGGCGGTGTACGTCGGCAAGCGCGCGCGCAAGGGGCGGGCGCTGGACGTGCGGCCCAAGCAGCCGCTGTTGTCGCCGGTGCTGGGCTGATCGCGGTCCGGGCGGCATTCGCGAAGCACGGCGGACCTCGCGGGGTCCGCCGTTTTGTTTCCGGAGTTGGACTTGACCAACGCCGGGGGCGCGATATTTAATAGATAGATCAATCAGTCTATTAATTGAATCCCACGCGACATGCGCAAAATCGACCCCGCCCGGCAGCAGGAGCGGCGCCGCCAGATCCTGGCCGCCGCCGCCGAGTGCTTCGCCGAAAACGGCTTCCATGCCACCTCGACCGCGCAGATCTGCGCGCGCGCGGCCATGAGCCCCGGCAACCTGTTCCACTATTACGCCAGCAAGGCCGAGATCATCGAGGCGCTGATCGCGTCCGACACCGACACGCTGCGCGAACACCGCCAGGCCGGCGGCGGCGCCGGTGATGCGCGCGCCGCCCTGGTCGGCTGGGTCGACCAGAACCTGGCACAGTACCGCGATCCGGGCTTTGTCCGCCTGGGCATGGAGATCCTGGCCGAGGCGGTGCGCAATCCGCGGGTGCACGCGCTGGTCATGGCCAACGAAAGCGAACGCAAGGCGTCGCTGACGGCGCTGCTGGCGGCGGTCTGGCAGGGCCTGCCGCCGGACGCCATGCCGCGGCCCGTGGCGGAAATGGCCGACCTGCTGTTGTTGCTGCTGGACGGCATCTACAGCCGGTCGGTGGTGGATCCGCGGTTCGACGCGGCCGCCGGCGGGCGGCTGCTCGACGCGGCGTTGCAGGGCTGCCTGCCGCCCGCGCCCGGCGCGGCGGGAGCGCGGCCATGAACGCCGCCGAAAACGCCTTCGTCGGCGCCGCCACGGCCGCGCCGCCGCGCCTGGCCCAGGTCGACGCGCTGCGCGGCTTCGCGCTGTTCGGCATCCTGGTCGTCAACATCGGCGTGTTCGCTTCGCCGTTCTACGCCAACGGCATCACCGACCCCGCCTATTCGGGACCGTGGGACGTGGCGGTGCGCTGGCTGGTGGCGTGGCTGTTCGAGACCAAGTTCTACCTGCTGTTCTCGTTCCTGTTCGGCTATAGCTTCACCTTGCAGATGAGCGCGGCCGAACGCGGCGGCGCCGCCTTCGGGCCGCGTTTTCTGCGGCGCCTGGCCGGCCTGGCGCTGCTGGGGCTGGCGCACGCGGTGCTGTTCTACCAGGGCGACATCCTGCTGACCTATGCCTTGCTGGGGTTGGCGCTGATGGCCTGCCGCCGCATGGAGCCGGGCCGCGCCTTGCGCCGCGCGCTCTGGCTGATCGGGCTGGCGTCGCTGGCGTGGGCCCTGCTGGCGGCGTTGAGCCTGCTGGACCCCGTCGGCACCGTCGAGTTGAGCCGCGCCGCCAGCGTGGTCTCCGCGGCCGATTCGCAGGCCGCCATCGACGCCTATCGCGGCACGATCGCCAGCACCATCGCCCGCCACTGGTACGAACTGACCAGCAGCATCTGGGGCGTGATCCTGCTGGTGCAGGGACCGTTCGTCTTCGCCATGTTCCTGGTTGGCTATGCGCTGGGCCGGCGCCAGGCGCTGGCCGATCCGTGGCGCCAGCCGCGGGCGCTGTGGCTGCTGTGCGCGCTGGGAGCGTTGCCCGGGCTGGCCGGGTCCGCCGCCTATGCGACCACCGCCTTGCCGTCGATGTCCCCGTTGTGGGAAACCCCGGGCCTGGCCATGGATCTGTTCACGGCGCCGCTGTTGAGCATGTCGTACGCCGCGGCCTTGCTGTTGGCGATGCGCACGCGGCCGGGCGCCGCGCTGGCGCGCACGCTGGCGCCGGCCGGCCGCATGGCCCTGAGCAACTACCTGATGCAATCGGCGCTGTGCGCCTTCCTCTTCACCGGCTGGGGCCTGCGCCTGACGGGCAGCGTGTCGCCGGGCGCGGCGCTGGTGATCGCCGTGGCGATCTTCCTGGCGCAGTTGCCGTTGTCGGCGTGGTGGTTGCGCCGCCACGCCTACGGCCCGGTCGAATGGCTGCTGCGCGCCCTGACCATCGGCGCCTGGCCCGCGTGGCGCCGTCCGTCGCCGGGGCAGGCCGGCTAGCGCCGGCCGCTGTCGGCGATGGCGGCGTCGATGGCGCCGGCCAGGCGGTCGGTCAACTGGTCCAGCTCGTCGTCCGTGATGATGAAGGGCGGGGCCAGCAGCACGTGGTCGCCCTGGCGGCCATCGATGGTGCCGCCCATCGGATAGACCATCAGGCCGCGCGCCATGGCTTCGCGCTTGATGCGCGCATGCAGCGACAGGGCCGGGTCGAAGGTCGCCTTGCTGGCGCGGTCCTGCACCAGCTCCACGCCCATGAACAGCCCGCGGCCGCGGATATCGCCGACGTGCGGATGGTCGCCCAGCGCCTGCCGCAGGCGCTGGCGCAGCCCGTCGCCCTGGGCGCGCACGCGCGCCAGCAGGTTGTCGCGCTTGATCACCTGCTGCACCGCCAGCGAGGCCGCGCACGCGGTGGCGTGGCCCAGGTAGGTGTGGCCGTGCTGGAAGAAGCCGCTGCCTTGCTGCATCGCCTGCACGATGCGTTCCTGCGCCATGACCGCGCCGATCGGCTGGTAGCCGCCGCCCAGGCCCTTGGCGATGGTGATCAGGTCGGGCGTGATGCCTTCCTGCTCGACGGCGTACAAGGTGCCGGTGCGGCCCATGCCGCACATGACCTCGTCGGCGATCAGCAGCACGCCGTGGCGGTCGCAGACCTCGCGGATGCGGCGGAAGTAGCCCGGCACCGCGGTCACCGCGCCCGAGGTCGCGCCCACCACCGGCTCGGCGACGAAGGCCATCACGCTGTCGGGGCCGAGGCGCTGGAAGGTCTGCTCCAGTTCCTGCGCCAGGCGTTCGGCGTATTGCTCATCGGTTTCGCCAGCCGCCTGGTCGCGGTAGGCATAGCAGGGTGACACGTGCGCCACGTCGATCAGCAGCGGCGCGAACTGCGCCCGGCGCCAGGCGTTGCCGCCCACCGCCAGCGCGCCCAGGGTGTTGCCGTGATAGCTCTGGCGCCGCGCCACGATGTGGCGGCGCTGCGGCTGGCCGATCTCGACGTAGTACTGGCGCGCCATCTTCAGCGTGGCCTCGATCGCCTCCGAGCCGCCCGAGACGAAGTACGCATGCGAAGTGCCGGCCGGCGCGTCGGCGACCAGCGTCGCGGCCAGTTGCTCGGCGACCTCGGTGGTGAAGAAGCTGGTGTGGGCATACGCCAGCGCGTCGATCTGCGCGTGCATCGCCGCCTGCACGTCCGGATGGTTGTGCCCCAGGCACGAGACCGCGGCGCCGCCGGAGCCATCCAGGTAGGCGCGGCCCGCCTGGTCGTAGAGCCAGGCGCCCTGGCCGCGGACCGCGACCGGGGGCGTGCTGCGCAGGGAGCGGTGGAGAACGTGGGTACTGGTCATGGCGTGGAACTCCGCGGAAGGCGTGGGGAAGGGGAAAGGGCGATTCAACCGGGGTGATTCATTCGGATCGCGGCGCGCGGCCGCGCTTGGGCGGCGCGTCCTGCCAGTAGGCGCCGTCCGCCTGCAGGCGGGCATCGATTTCGGCCAGGCGCTGCAGCACCTCGTCGCCGCCGCGGGCCGCCAGCCGCGCGATCAGGTGTTCGGCCAGTCCCAGCAGGCCCGCGGTGCTGTGGAAGAACGAGCCGGGGCCGCGCAGCGCCGGCGCGTCCGGGCCGGGCTCGTCGGCGCGGGCGAAGCGCAGCACGTGGCCGGCCGTCCGCGCCACGGGATTGTCGGCGCTGTCGGTCAGCGCCAGCACGGTGACGCCGCGCGCGGCGATCTGACGGGTCAGGCGCACCGTGGCCGTGGGGTAGGGGGCTTGCGACACCACCACCAGCGCATCGCCTGGCTGCAGGCTGTCGGCGTCTTCGGCCGCGGCCCCGCCCAGACCGTCGATCAACAGGCCGTTGCGGCGTATGAGGTGGTAGGCGTAGCGCATCTGGAAGGCGATGCCGAAGGCCGAGCGCGTGCCCAGGAAGCCGACCTGGCGGGCGCGCAGCAGCGCGTCGACGGCCGCGTCGAAGGCGGCGGCGTCATTGGCCTGGCAGATCGAGGCCAGCGCCGCGGTCTGCAGGTCGGTGAGCGCGTCGTGCCCGTCGCCGCCGGCCTGGCGCGCGTGCGAGGCCTGCAAGCGCGCGGCGCGCTGCCGCAGGCCGTCCTCGGCGCCGCCGGCCAGCGCGCGCTGGAACGGGGCGCGGAACGCCTCGTAGCTGTCATGGCCGGCGGCGCGGGCCAGCCGCAGCATGGTGGCGGGCGACACGCCCACCGCCTGCGCCTGGCGCCGCATCGACCACAGCCCCACTTCGGCCGGATGGGCCAATACCCAATGCGCGGCGCGCTGCAGTTCGGCGGGCAACGTCGCGCTGAGATGGCGCAGGTGGTCTTGCGGGGGAGCGATCACGGTGGCGGAGCGGGTAAGTCGTTTTCTATAAAACAAATGCTACATCTATATTGAATGGAAAAACAGTTGTTTTATTTGCGAATCGTAGGGCAATTCCGACATATCGTAACGACGCCGCCCTCCTGGGAAGCCCCTGGCGACATGACGGCGGATAGTGCGGAAATGATTACAAAATGGCCGGTGATCGGGTTTGACACAGGGATAGGTCACCCATATCATTCGTATAGAAATCAATTTAGCTGAACTAATTCAGTCATGAATAAACAGACCGTAACCGACCCCGCGCAGCAATATGACCTGCGCATCCTGCGGGCACTGCGCCGGATCACGCGATCCATCGCGTTGCATTCGCGCCAGCTGTCCGCCGTGAGCCACATCACCGCGCCGCAGCTGATGTGCCTGCGCACGGTCATCGCCAACGGTCCGCTGACGGCCACGGCGATCAGCCGCGAGATCCATGTCAGCCCCAGCACGGTCGTCGGCATTCTCGACCGCCTGGAAGACAAGGGCCTGATCCGCCGCGAGCGCGGCCGCGAAGACCGCCGCATCGTCTTCGTGACCGCCACCGACGCCGGCCGCGAGGTCGCGCAGCAGGCGCCGTCGCCGCTGCAAAAGCATCTGGCCGACGCGCTCAACGCGTTGCCGGAGCTGGAGCAGGCCACCATCACCCTGTCGCTCGAGCGCATCGTGGCGCTCATGGAAGAAGAGAGCGGGGTCGCGACGGAAACCCAGGGCGACGTATCGTCGCCCATCCTCGAGGTGCCCACGGGTGGCGCGCCTCCCGAATCAGGATTGGTTGTATGAGAGCAAACGAACTGAACGACACCACTACGAACTCAAGTGCCGTGGCGCCGGCGGCGGGCAGCAAAACGCATCTGTTGCGTGAGCCCCGCCGCAAGGACGGCGCCGCGATCCACCAGCTCATTGCCGAGTGCCCGCCACTCGACCTCAATTCCCTATACGCGTACCTGCTCCTGTGCGAGCACAACCGCGGCACCTGCGTCCTGGCCGAAAGCGCCGGAGGACGCATCGATGGATTTATCTCCGCTTACGTGCTTGCCGACCGGCCCGACGTGTTGTTCGTCTGGCAGGTCGCCGTGCACACCCGCGCACGCGGCCAACGGTTAGGCCGCGCCATGCTTCGGGCGCTCTTGCAACGCGAGGGGCTCGCGCATGTTCGTCATCTTGAAACCACGGTGGCGCCTGACAACCAGGCATCGCGCCGCACCTTTGCCGGCCTCGCCGGCGAGCTGGGCGCCCACGTCTCCGAGCAGCCGTTCTTCGACCGGCAGCTTTTCGGCGGCGCGGACCATGACGACGAGATGTTGTTGAGGATAGGCCCGTTCACCTTGCCCGCCCCGTAGGCGGCAACGCGGTCCTGTCGAAAACCGGGATGGCTTTGACGCATCCGGATGCGCCCGGCGCGCATGCGGAAGGGATCTGGCCGTCTGTCAACTTATGAGATGAAAGGGAGGATTAATCACATGGACTTGAAAATCTTCGACCGGATGGAGTCGGAAGTACGGGGCTATATCCGGTCGTTTCCCGTGATATTCAGCCAGGCCAGGGGATCGACGCTGGTGGATGAGGACGGTGGCGAATACATCGACTTCTTCAGCGGCGCCGGCACGTTGAACTACGGCCACAACAATCCCATCCTCAAGGAAAAGCTGCTCGAGTACGTGCAGGCCGACGGCGTGGTGCATGGCCTGGACATGGCCACCAGCGCCAAGAAAAGCTTCCTCGAGGCGGTCGACCGCGTGCTGCTCAAGCCGCGCAACTGGCAATACACCCTGCAGTTCACCGGCCCCACCGGCACCAACGCGGTCGAGGCGGCGCTCAAGATCGCGCGCCAGGTGAAGGGGCGCCCCAATGTGATTTCCTTCACGCATGGCTTTCACGGCGTCAGCGGCGGCTCGCTGGCGGTGACCGCCAACATGAAGTTCCGCGATGCCTCCGGCTACCCGCTGGCCAACACCACCTTCATGCCCTATGACGGCTACTTCGGCCCGGACGTGGACACCATGGCCTACCTGGAGCGCATGCTGGAAGATCCCAGCAGCGGCATGGACAAGCCCGCCGCCGTCATCGTCGAGACGGTGCAGGGCGAGGGCGGCGTCAACGTCGCCACGCTGCGCTGGCTCAAGGAACTGGACAAGCTCTGCAAGCGCCACGACATGCTACTGATCGTGGACGACATCCAGGTCGGCTGCGGCCGCACCGGCACCTTCTTCAGCTTCGAGGCCGCGGGCATCCGCCCTGACATCATCACGCTGTCCAAGTCGCTGTCGGGCTTCGGCCTGCCGATGTCGCTGGTGCTGATGAAGCCCGAGCTCGACGTCTGGAAACCCGGCGCCCACAGCGGCACCTTCCGCGGCAACAACCTGGCGTTCGTCACCGCCACCCAGGCGCTGGAAACCTACTGGGCCAACACCGCGTTCACCGCCGAGATCCAGCGCAAGGAGCGCCTGGTGCGCGACTGGCTGGAAAACCTGGTGCACAGCTATCCCAACGCCGGCCTGTCGGTGCGCGGCCGCGGCCTGATCCAGGGCTTGGTCAGCAACGCCGCCCCGGCGCTGTCCAACCGCATCGCCGCCAACGCCTTCAAGCGCGGCGTGGTCATCGAGACCTCGGGCGCGCACGACGAAGTGCTCAAGCTGCTGCCGGCCCTGACCATCGAGGAAGACCTGCTGTCCAAGGGCCTGGACGTGATCGAGGCGAGCGTGGCCGACGCGCTGGCCGAAGAGGGGCAGTCCGCCCGCATCCTGAAATTTGGAGGAAAACGTCAATGATCGTACGCAATGTCAAAGATGTTATCGGCACCGCCGACGAAGTCCGCACCGACACCTGGGTCAGCCGCCGCGTGCTGCTCAAGAAGGACGGGATGGGCTTTTCCTTCCACGAGACCACCATCTTCCCGGGCGGCCGCACCCACATCCACTACAAGAACCACCTGGAAGCGGTGTGGTGCATCGAGGGCGACGGCTCCATCGAGACGATTGCCGACGGCAAGAAGTACGAGCTGGGCCCCGGCGTGGTCTACGCCCTGAACGAGCATGACGAGCACTGGCTGTGCGGCGGCAAGGAGCCGCTGCGCGTCATCTGCGTCTTCAACCCGCCGCTGACCGGCCAGGAAGTGCACGACAAAGAGGGCGTCTACGCCCTGCCTGAAGCCGAAGCCCAAGCGGCCTGATACAAGGAGGTTCGCATGATCTCACCTGCGCAGGATCCGTACGCCTCCCGTACGGATCGAAGTTCCGCCATCATTTCCCGCCAGGATCCGGTGGTCTATGAAGAAGGCAACTACGCCAACGCCCTGAGCGGCGAGCAGATCGGCAGCTACGAGCGCGATGGCTTCCTGCTGCTGGAGGACCTGTTCTCCGACGCCGAAGTGCGGGCGCTGTCGGCCGAGGTCGAGCGCATGACGCGCGACCCGTCGATCATCCGCCGCGAAGAGTCGATCACCGAGCCCGGCAGCAACGCCGTGCGCTCCATTTTCATGGTGCACGTGCTGAACCCCGTGCTGGCGCGCCTGGTGCGTGATCCGCGGCTGGTCAACGTGGCGCGCCAGATCCTGGGGTCCGAGGTCTACATCCACCAGTCCCGCGCCAACATGAAGCCCGGCTTCAAGGGCAAGGAGTTCTACTGGCACTCGGATTTCGAGACCTGGCACGTGGAAGACGGCATGCCGTCGATGCGCGCGCTGAGCTGCTCGGTGCTGCTGACCGAGAACAATGACTGCAACGGCCCGCTGATGCTGGTGCCGGGGTCGCACCGACAGTTCATCTCGTGCGTCGGCGAAACGCCCAACGACCACTACAAGCAGTCGCTCAAGAAGCAGGAGTACGGCGTGCCGGATCCGGTCAGCCTGCAACTGCTGGTCGAGCAGGGCGGCATCCGCACCATGACCGCCAAGGCGGGCTCGGTGGTGTTCTTCGACTGCAACACCATGCACGGCTCCAACAGCAACATCTCGCCGTGGCCGCGCGCCAATGTGTTCATGGTCTACAACAGCATGGAAAACACGCTGGAGCCGCCCAAGTACGGCCTGACCCCGCGTCCCGAGCACATCGCCACGCGCAAGGCGTTCAAGGCGGTGACGCCGCTGGATACGCTCAAGCTGGTCGGCGGCTGACGCGTCACGGCGGGGGCGGTGTGGCGCCGTCCCTCGCACGCCACTCAAGCCCAGGCCCCCGGCCTGGGCTTTTCGCTGGCCATCCGCTATGCTCTGGCTCCCTGCCACGCCCGCATCCGCCGCCATGTCCGCCCGCATCCTCAGCCTGCATATCTACCCGGTCAAATCCTGCGCCGGCATCGACCTGGCCGAATCGCCGGTGGACCGCGCCGGGCTGGCGCACGATCGCCGCTGGATGCTGGTGTCGGCCGACGGCCAGTTCATGACGCAGCGCCAGTGGTCCGCCATGGCGCTGATCCGCACGGCGCTCTCCGCCGACGCGCTGCGTCTGTCGGCGCCCGGCATGCCCGACCTGGAGGTGCCGCTGGATGGATCGGCCCTGCAGCCGGGCGTGGAGACGGTCGGCGTCTGGAAGGACACGCTCGACGCGCGCCGCGAAAGCGAGGCCGCGGCGCAATGGTGTTCCGATTTTCTCAAGACGCCTTGCCGCCTGTACAAGGTGGATGCCGCGGCGGCGCGGCCCGCCAAGCCCGAATGGGTGGACAAGTGGACCGCCGGCCATCCCGACCTGGCCGACGTGTTCGGGGGCGATCATTTCTTCGGCTTCGCCGACGGCTTTCCGCTGCTGGTGGCGAACCAGGCCTCGCTGGACGACCTGAACGCCCGCCTGCGGGCCAAGGGCGTGGCGCCGGTGCCGATGGACCGTTTCCGGCCCAACATCGTGGTGCAGGGCGAGTGGGAGGCCTTCGAGGAAGACCACACCGCCATGATCACGACCGGCGCGGTCAGCATGGCGTTCGTCAAGCCGTGCACGCGCTGCTCGATTCCCGACATCGACCAGCGCACCGCCGTGCAGCACGACGAGCCCGGCCGCACGCTGGCGGGCTACCGCAATCTGGATATCGGCGTGGTGTTCGGCCAGAACGCCATTGTCGACGCGCCGGCCGGCGCGCGCCTGAAGGTGGGCGACGGGGTCGAGATCGAACTGGATTTCTAGCCCGCCGCGCCCCGGCGCGAGGCCGGGGCCGTGGGAATCAGGCGTCCAACCCTCAGGCCGACGACAGCTTCAGGCCGACCAGGCCCAGCACGATCAGCGTGACGCTGGCGATGCGCAGCCAGCTGATGGATTCCCCGAACAGGATGATGCCGGCCACGAAGGCGCCGACGGTGCCGATGCCGACCCACACCGCGTAGGCGGTGCCCAGCGGCAGCGTCTTCATGGCCAGCGCCAGCAGCCAGAAGCTGATGAGCATGCCGCCCACCGTCACCAGGGACGGCATCAGGCGCGTGAAGCCATGGGTGTATTTGAGGCCGACGGCCCAGACGATTTCGAACAGGCCGGCCAGCACAAGGATGATCCAGGTCATGACGACTCCTACTTGAGAGGGGTCGTCCCCGGATTGATGCGTTGCCGGCAATGGCCAATGCCGCCGTTGCCGATGGCAAATGCCGCCATGTGGCGGCGGACGCAGCAACGGGCCGTCCCGTCGCGGCAAAAATTATAGAATACCGGCTTCCGACGGCAAAACCGGGTGTCGTCGGGCTGCATGCCCGCAGGTGCGCGCCATCCGCGGGTGTTTTCACATTTATCGCATCACTTCGCGTTCCGGCACGCGAAACCAGGATATTCCCATCATGCAACGCATCATGCTGCGGGCAAAGCTGCACCGCGTCACGGTCACCGAAGCCGACCTCCACTACGAGGGTTCTTGCGGCATCGACGAAGACCTGCTGGACGCTGCCGGCATGCGCGAGTTCGAACGCATCGAGCTCTACAACATCAACAATGGCGAACGCTTCGATACCTACATCATCAAGGCGGCCCGCGGCAGCGGCATCATCTCGCTCAATGGCGCGGCCGCGCGCCGGGCGCAGGTCGGCGACCTGATGATCATCTGCACCTACGGTCCGATGTCGGAAGAGCAATCCGCCACCCACAAGCCGCAGGTCGTGCTGGTGGACGACGCCAACCGCGTCAAGGAAATCCGCAAGTTCCCGGCCTGAGGCCGGGCCGGGCGGCGCGCCGCGTGGCGCGCCGTCAACCCTGATCCGTTTCATCATGAGCTTCCAGGTCATCATTCAACCCAGCAAGCATCAATTCCCGGTCGAGCCCGGCCAGACCGTGCTCGACGGCGCCCTGGCCGCGGGCATCGTGCTGCCCTACAGCTGCCGCAACGGCGCCTGCTCCACTTGCAAGGGCAAAGTGGTGTCCGGGGAGTTCGACGCCGGCCAGTACCCCGCGCAGATCCTCTCGCCCGAGGAACTGGCCGACGGCTACACCCTGTTCTGTCAGGCCCGGCCCGCGTCCGACCTGGTGGTCGAGTCCACCGAAGTGCGCCTGGCCAGCGACATCCAGATCCGCAAGCTGCCTTCGCGCGTGCAGACCATGGAGCGCGCGGCGCCGGACGTGACCGTGCTCAAGCTGCAATTGCCCGCCTCGGAGCAGTTCCGCTATTACGCCGGCCAGTACATCGAGGTCATCCTCAAGGACGGCCGCCGCCGCAGCTATTCCATGGCGGGCGCGCCGCACACCGGCAGCCCGCTGGAACTGCACATCCGTCACATGCCGGGCGGCGTCTTCACCGACCACGTGTTCGGCGCCGGCGACACCCAGATGAAAGAGCGCGAGATCCTGCGCCTGGAAGGCCCGTTCGGTTCGTTCTTCCTGCGTGAAGACAGCGACAAGCCGGTCATCCTGCTGGCCAGCGGCACCGGCTTCGCGCCGGTCAAGGCCATCGTCGAGCACATGATCCACAAGAACATCCGCCGTCCGGTCTCGCTGTACTGGGGCGGCCGCCGCCCGCGCGACCTGTACATGGATGAACTGGCGCAGTCGTGGGCCCGCGATCTGCCGGACTTCCGCTACGTGCCGGTGGTGTCGAACGCGCTCGAGGAAGACGGCTGGAACGGCCGCGACGGCTTCGTCCACGAGGCCGTGCTGCAGGACATCCCCGACATGTCGGGCCACCAGGTCTACGCCTGCGGCGCGCCTCCCATGGTCGACGCCGCGCGGCGCGAATTCAGCGCCCAGTGCGGCCTGCCGCCGGAAGAGTTCTACGCCGACGCCTTCACGTCCGAGGCCGACCTGGCGAAGGCCGCGACCTGAATCCAGCAGGGCGGCGCATGATCCGAAAGGGAAGGAATCCGGCCACGGCGGGTTCCTTCCCTTTTTTTGATGGAATCGGCCGTAGGCGGGGGCGGGGCGGCGGGGTAAACTGCGGTGTCATCTTGGCAGCGGCTTGCCACGGGACGCGGGCATCGTGTCCGCGGGCTCAGTGGGCCGGCAGGGAGCAATGCGGGCATGAAAGTAGCGGTATTGGGTAGCGGCATCATCGGAATCTCCAGCGCCTGGTGGCTCAGCCAGGCGGGCCACGACGTCGTGGTCATCGACCGCTGCACCGGACCCGCCCAGGAAACCAGCTTGGCCAACGGCGCGCAGATCTCCGTCTCCTACGCCGAGCCGTGGGCCAATCCTCAGGCGCCCCTGAAACTGCTCAAGTGGATGTTCCAGGACAACGCGCCGCTGCTGTTCCGCCCGCAGCTGGACTGGCGCCAGTGGATGTGGGGCCTGGCCTTCCTGCGCGAATGCCTGCCGGGCCGGCTGGCGCCGAACATCCGCGCCATGGTCCGCATGGCCGAATACAGCCGCGCCACGCTGCGCGGCATGCGCGCCGAGCTGGGCATCGAATACGATCACCTCGAGCGCGGCATCCTGAATTTCTACCGCGACCAGCACGAATTCGAGAACTCGCAGCGCGCCGCCGGCCTGATGCGCGACTTCGGCGTCGAGCGCCGCGTCGTGTCCACGGACGAGGTCATCGCCATCGAACCGGCCCTGGCGCCGCATCGCAACACCATCGTCGGCGGCGACTACACCCCCGAGGACGAAAGCGGCGACGTGCACCTGTTCACCGTCGCGCTGGCCGAGCGCTGCGCGCGCGCCGGCGTCGAATTCCGCTACAGCACCCGCGTCACCCGGCTCATCACCCAGGCCGGCGCCGTCAGCGGCGTCGAACTGATCGAGCCCGACGGCCGCTACGGCACCCTGGCGGCCGACGCCTACGTGGTGGCCATGGGCAGCTTCAGCCCGTCGCTGCTGCGTCCGCTCGGCATCCCGTGCAACGTCTATCCGGCCAAGGGCTATTCGGCCACCTTCCCGGTCCTGAACCCCGGCGGCGCGCCCACGGTCAGCCTGACCGACAGCAGCCACAAGGTGGTGTTCTCGCGCCTGGGCGATCGCCTGCGCATGGCCGGCACGGCCGAGCTGTCCGGCTATTCGCGCGGCCTGAACACCGGCCGCTGCGAAGCCGTGACGCGGCTGGCCCGCGAACTCTTTCCCGACGCGCTCGATTTCGAGCGCGTCAGCTATTGGTCGGGCCTGCGCCCGTCCACTCCCTCGAACGTGCCCATCATCGGCCGCAGCCACATTCCCAATTTGTATATCAATACCGGACACGGTACTCTCGGCTGGACGATGGGCGTCGGCTCGGGCCGGGCACTGGCCGACCTGCTGAGCGGACGTCGTCCAGAACCGGAATTCCCTTTTCTTGGTCTATGAACCTATGAAGAAATTGCAATTGGCGGGCATTGCCCGCGCGATGTTCGCCAGCCGGCGCACATGGGTCTTTGGCGCCGCCATGGCGGTCGTGGGCGCGGTCCATGCCGCGCCCGTCGAAATCCAGGTCTGGCACACGCTGCCGGACGCCAACAAGGCCGAATTCGAAAAGCTGGCCAAGCAGTACAACAAGGAGCAGGACCAGGTCAAAGTGACCCTGCGCGCCTTCGCCTCGCAGGCGCAGCTGCAGCAGGAAGCCACCGCCGCGGTCAAGGCCAAGAAGGCCCCCAACCTGGTGCAGCTGAACGACAACCACTCGCCGGAAGTCGTGGCCGAACACAAGGCCATCCTGCCGATGTACGAATTGCTGGCCAAGTATCCGATCAAGGACCTGAACTGGTTCGTGCCGGCCACCAGCAGCTTCATCCGCGACGGCAAGGGCCGCCTGCTGGCCTTCCCGTGGATGGCCGAAGTGCCGGTGATGTTCTACAACACCGCCGCCTACAAGAAAGCCGGCCTCGATCCCAACAAGCCCGCCCGCACCTGGACCGGCCTGCAGGCCGAGCTGCTGAAGCTGCGCGACGTGGCCGACCTCGACTGTCCCTACGCCTCCAGCGACCAGGTCTCGGTCCACCTGGAAAACCTGGCGCCGGTGAACAACCAGCTGTACACCAGCAACAACAACGGCCTGGACGCGGTCACCAAGAAGAGCGCGGCGCCGGCGATGCAGTTCGACACGCTCTACATGCGCCACATCTCGCTGATGGTCAGCTGGAAGCGTTCGCTGCTGTTCATGGCGCACACCGCCGACAACAGCGCCGACAAGCTGTTCGCCAAGGGCGAGTGCGCGGTGCTGACCGGCAACTCCGGCTCGTTCGGCCAGTTCCTGAACACCAAGTCGCTGGCCTTCGGCGTGGCGCCGCTGCCTTACTACGACCAGGCCACCCAGACCGGCGGCCAGCCGTTCGTGAGCGGCTCGGCCCTGTGGGCGCTGGATGGCCGTCCGAAGGACGAGGAAAAGGCCACGGCGCAGTTCCTGGCCTGGCTGTCCAAGCCCGTGATCGCGGCGGAATGGCACCAGCGCACCGGCTACCTGCCGCTGACCGAAGCCGCGTTCCGCGCCTCGGACGTGTCGTTCTACAAGAGCATCCCCGGCGCGCAAGCCGTGGTGGCCTCGATGAGCACCCGCCCGGTCGCCAACAGCCGCGGCTTCCGCATGGCCAACTACGACCGCATCGAGCCCGTGTTCAACCAGCAGCTCAACGACG
>NZ_CYTY01000005.1:171134-193212 GCF_001298995.1 Achromobacter sp. 2789STDY5608615 | reverse complement strand
GAAGGCGTCGAACTGACCTTCAACCAGCAATTGTCGGGCCGCCCGGGCAGCCGCCGCGTCATCAAGGACCGGCTCGGCCGCGTCATCGAGGACGTGCAGGCCGTGACGCTGCCGGTGGACGGCCGGGATCTGCGCCTGTCGATCGATACCCGCCTGCAGTACCTGGTGTTCAAGGAACTGAAGGACGCCATGGACAAGCACCAGGCCAAGGGCGCCACCGCCGTGGTCGTGGACGTCCACACCGGCGAGATCCTGGCGCTGGCCAACGTGCCGACCTTCGATCCGAACAAGCGCGAGACCTTTCACGGCGCCAACCTGCGCAACCAGGCCATCACCGACACGTTCGAGCCCGGCTCGATCATGAAGCCGTTCACCGCCGCGCTGGCGCTGGACCTGGGCCGCATCACCACCTCGACCCTGTTCGAGACCGGCAACGGCCGCTTCACCTACCAGGGCAGCACGATCAGCGACGTCAGCCGCAACGGCACGCTGGACGTGGCCGGCGTGCTGCGCAAGTCCAGCAACATCGGCATGACGATGATCTCCGAGAAGCTGGAATCCCGTGAAATGTGGGATCGCTTCACCGAACTGGGCCTGGGCCAGGCGCCCCAGGTGGGATTCCCCGGCGCGGCCCCCGGCCGCCTGCGTCCGTGGGACCGCTGGCGCCTGATCGAGAAGGCCACCATGGCCTACGGCTATGGCCTGTCGGTGTCGCTGCTGCAGGTGGCGCGCGCCTACACCGTGTTCGCGCGCAACGGCGACATGGTGTCGCTGACCCTGGTCAAGCGCGACAGCGATCCGACCAGCGTCAAGATCTATACGCCCAAGACCACCGCGCTGGTGCGCGGCATGCTGGAAGCGGCCGCCGGCCCGGAAGGCACCAAGGCCGCCCAGGTCCAGGGCTACCGCGTGGCCGGCAAGAGCGGCACCGCGCGCAAGATCGTCGACGGCAAGTACAGCATGCAGCGCTACCGCAGCTCGTACGTGGGCTTTGCCCCGGTGTCCGATCCCAAGATCGTGGTGGCCGTCTCGATCGACGAGCCCACGGTCGGCAGCTATTACGGCGGCGCGATCGCCGCGCCCGTGTTCTCCCATATCGTTGGCGGGAGTCTGCGGCTGATGGGGGTGCGGCCGGACGCGCCCTTCGAATCGACAATTGTTGCTGGTATCAAGGAGCCAGGCAGATGAGCGCCAAAGGCTTCCTCTCATCCCCCGCCGCCACGGTCGAACAAGCCGTGGCGTGGTTGCATTCGCGCGTGTCGTTGACCGCGCACCTGAAGCTGGACTCCCGCGAGATCGAGCCGGGCGATGTGTTCGTCGCCTGCCCGGGGCTGTCCAGCGATGGCCGTCTATATATAGAGAAGGCGTTGGCGCTGGGCGCCAGCGCGGTGTTGTTCGAAGCGCCCGCGACCGAGGCCATCGAGGCCGCGGCGGCCGCTGGCGATACGCCGATGTTGCCGGTGACCGGCCTGCGCGCCCTGCTGGGCGAGCTGGGCGACACCTGGTACGGCCGGCCGTCGTCGGCGCTGGCCGTGGTGGCCGTGACCGGCACCAACGGCAAGACCTCGTCGGTGCAATGGATCGCCCACGCGCTGGGCCGCAACGACAAGCCCTGCGGCACCATCGGCACCCTGGGCGCCGTGCTGCCCGACGGGCAGACGCTGGGCGGCAGCCTCACGACCCCCGACGTGCTGACCGTGCACCGCCTGCTGGCCGCCATGCGCGACGCCGGCGCCAAGGCGGTGGCGATGGAGGCGTCGTCGATCGGTATCGAGCAGGGCCGCATGGACGGCGTGCGGGTGGCGCTGGCCGCCTACACCAACCTGACCCGCGATCATCTCGACTATCACGGCACCATGGAAAGCTACGAGGCCGCCAAGGCGCGCCTGTTCCGCTGGCCCGGCCTGAGCGCCGCGGTGGTGAACGCCGACGACGAAGCCGGCCGCCGCCTGATCGCTTCGCTGCCGTCCGACCTGTCGGTGATGGGCTACAGCCTGAGCGCGGATCCGGCGATTCCGGCCGCGATGCGCGCGCGTGACCTGCAGGCCACCGCGCAAGGACAGATCTTCACCCTGGTGTCGCCGCATGGCGAGGCGCAGATCGTGACGCGCCTGCTGGGGGCGCACAACGTCTCCAACCTGCTGCTGGTGGCGGGCGTGCTGTACAAGCTGGGCCTGCCGTTCGCGCAGATCGCGCGTGAGCTGGCCGCGACCGATCCGGTCGATGGCCGCCTGCAGACGGTGGAACCCGTTGCCGCCAGCACCCAGGCCAATGCCGGCCGTGGCGCGCTGGTGGTGGTCGACTATGCCCATACGCCCGACGCGCTGGCGCGCGCGCTGACCGCGCTGCGTCCGGTGGCGCAGGCGCGCGCCGGCCGCCTGGTGTGCGTGTTCGGCTGCGGCGGCGAGCGCGATCCGGGCAAGCGTCCGGAAATGGGCCGCATCGCCGCCGAGCTGGCCGATCACGTGGTGGTGTCGAGCGACAACCCCCGCAGCGAATCGCCCGAGGCCATCGTGGCGCAGATCCTGGCGGGCATTCCGGCCGAGGCTGGCGCCGACGTCCAGGTCGACCGCGCCCGCGCCATCATGCAGACCGTCTGGGCCAGCGCGCCTGAAGACGTGGTGCTGCTGGCGGGCAAGGGTCACGAAACCTACCAGGACATTGGCGGCGAGAAACTGCCGTTCGATGACCGTGAGTGGGCGCGGCTGGCGCTGCTGCTGCCGCTGGTCAAGGGCGTGTCGACGGACACCCGGCGCATCGGCGCCGGCGAGCTGTTCGTGGCGTTGGTGGGCGACAACTTCGACGCCCACAACTACCTGGACCAGGCCGCGGAGCGTGGCGCCTGCGCCGCGGTGGTGGCGCATGCCGTGCCGGATTCGACCCTGCCGCAACTGGTGCTGGGCGATACCCGCGTGGCGCTGATGCGCATCGGCGCGGCCTGGCGCGCCCGCTTCACGCTGCCTGTGGTGGCGGTGACCGGCAGCAACGGCAAGACCACCACCAAGGAAATGATCTCGGCCATGCTGGCGGGTTGGCGCGGCGAGGCGGGCCGCCTGGCGACCGCCGGCAACCTGAACAACGACATCGGCGTGCCGCTGACGCTGCTGCGCCTGCGTCCGGAACATCGCGCCGCCGTGTTCGAGCTCGGCATGAACCATCCGGGCGAGATCGCCCAGCTGGCCGCCATCGCGGCGCCGAGCGTGGCGCTGGTGACCAATGCCCAGCGCGAACACCAGGAATTCATGCACACCGTGGAAGCGGTGGCGCTGGAAAACGGCGCCGCCATCGCGGCGCTGCCGGCGGACGGCGTGGCCGTCTATCCCGGCGACGAGCCCTACGCGGCGATCTGGGACAAGCTGGCCGCGCCGCGCCGCGCGCTGCGTTTTGGCCTGCAGCCCGGTCTGGATGTCTATGCCGAGCAGATCCTGGCGGAC
This sequence comes from Achromobacter sp. 2789STDY5608615, assembly GCF_001298995.1. Lineage (NCBI taxonomy): Bacteria > Pseudomonadati > Pseudomonadota > Betaproteobacteria > Burkholderiales > Alcaligenaceae > Achromobacter > Achromobacter sp. 2789STDY5608615. Next base: position 189,778 of record NZ_CYTY01000005.1, on the reverse strand, counting down.
GTCGATTCGACGCGCTGCCGCGTGGTGACGCCGATGGGCAGCGCCGACCTGACGCTGCCGGTGCCCGGCGTGCACAACCTGCGCAATGCGCTGGCGGCGATCGCCAGCGCCATCGCCGCGGGCGCGCCGCTCGATGTCGCCGTGCGGGCGCTGGCCGGTTTCAGCCCGGTCGCGGGCCGCATGCAGCACAAGAAATTGAGTGGCGGAACGTTGCTCATTGATGACACCTACAATGCCAACCCCGACTCGGTTCGCGTGGCCATCGATGTGCTGGCCCGCATGGCCGGCACGCGTGTCCTGGTACTGGGCGACATGGGCGAAGTCGGGGACAACGGCCCCGCCATGCATGAAGAGGTGGGCAATTACGCGCGCGAGCTTGGCCTCGACGCGCTCATCACGCTAGGCGATGCCAGCCGGGCGGCCGCTGCCGCCTACGGCACGGGCGCGCACGCCTGCGCATCGGTAGACGAAGTCGTTGCCGCATTGCGCGGCCTGCGCGCGTCCTGCGTATTGATAAAGGGATCGCGCTTTATGCGCATGGAGCGGGTAGTGACGGCTTTTATTTCCAATGACGGACAAGCGTCCAAGGGGCAGGGGGACAACCATGCTGCTTGAGATCGCCCGTCTGCTTTCCGATGATGTGCGCGCGCTGGGCGTGTTCGAGTACATCACGCTGCGCGCGGTGCTGGCGTGCGCCACGGCGTTGCTGATCGGCCTGGTGGCCGGTCCGCGCGTGATCCGCAAGCTGACCGAGATGAAGATCGGCCAGGCCGTGCGTTCGTACGGTCCGGAAACCCACCTGGTCAAGACCGGCACCCCCACCATGGGCGGCGTGCTGATCCTGATTTCCATCGCCATCAGCACGCTGCTGTGGGCCGACTGGACCAACCGTTTCGTGTGGGTGGTGCTGCTGGTGACGTTCGGCTTCGGCTGGATCGGCTGGATGGACGATTACCGCAAGGTGGTCTATCGCGATCCGGAAGGCATGCCGGCGCGCCAGAAGTTCTTCTGGCAGGCGACCATCGGCCTGGTGGCTGCGGTCTATCTGGCGTTCGCCGTGTCGGCGCCCGCCAACACCGAGCTGTGGCCGCTCTTCAAGGCCTGGGTGGGCAGCGGCTTCACCATGTCGCTGCCGACGCGCGCCGACCTGATCGTGCCGTTCTTCAAGACCGTCAGCTATCCGCTCGGCGTGCTCGGCTTCGTGGCGCTGACCTGGGCCGTGATCGTCGGCACCAGCAACGCCGTCAACCTGACCGACGGCCTGGATGGCCTGGCGATCATGCCCACCGTGATGGTCGGCAGCGCGCTCGGCATCTTCGCCTACGTGGTCGGCCGCGTCGACTATTCGAAGTACCTGCTGTTCCCGTACATCCCCGGCGCATCGGAATTGATGGTGCTGTGCGCGGCGATCGGCGGCGCGGGGCTGGCATTTTTGTGGTTCAACGCGTATCCGGCGCAGGTCTTCATGGGTGACGTCGGCGCGCTGGCGCTGGGCGGCGCGCTGGGCACCATCGCGGTCATCGTGCGCCAGGAGATCGTGCTGTTCATCATGGGCGGCGTGTTCGTGGTCGAGACCCTGTCGGTGATGATCCAGGTGACGTGGTTCAAGTACACCAAGCGACGTTATGGAACAGGTAGACGCATATTCCGCATGGCTCCGCTGCATCATCACTTCGAAGTGGGCGGCTGGAAGGAAACCCAGGTGGTCGTGCGTTTCTGGATCATCAGCATGATGCTGGTGCTGATTGGCCTCTCAACCCTGAAGTTGCGATGAATACGATGGAAACCTCCCGCGCCGATGCGCCGCTCGTCCTGATCCTCGGATTGGGCGAGTCGGGTGTCGCCGCCGCACGCTGGAGCGCCCGCCAGGGCGCCCGCCTGCGGGTGGCCGACACGCGCGCGGAGCCGGGCGGCCTGGCGGCGCTGCAAGACGCGCTGGCGCAGGCCGAGGTGGAATACCGGCTGGGCTGCGACACGTCTTTCGATGTCGCGCTGCTGGATGGCGTGGACCAGGTCGTCATCAGCCCGGGACTGGCGCCCGAAGGCGCGCCGGCCGGCGATCTGCTGCGCGAGGCCAAGGCCCGCGGCATCGAAGTCATCGGCGAGATCGAATTGTTTGCGCGGGCGCTGGCCGAGCTGGCCGAGACCCGTGAATACCGTCCGCGCGTGCTGGCCGTGACCGGCACCAACGGCAAGACCACCGTCACCGCGTTGACGCGCGACCTGCTCGAGGCCAGCGGCCTGTCGGTGCTGGCCGCGGGCAACATCAGCCCGGCCGCGCTGACCGCGCTGATGGGGGCGCTGGACGCCGACGACCTGCCGCAGGCGTGGGTGCTGGAACTGTCGAGCTTCCAGCTCGAGACCACGCACACGCTGATGGCCGATGCCGCCGTCGTGCTCAACGTGACGCAGGATCACCTGGACTGGCACGGCGGCATGGACGCCTACGCCCGCGCCAAGGCGCGCCTGCTGAAGATGGCGCGCATCGCCATCGTCAACCGCGACGATCCGTATACCGTGGACATGGTGCCGTCGCTGGACGCCATGCCCGTGCGCAGTTTCGGCCGTGACGTGCCGGCGCTGGTCGGCGACATGGGCCTGGAGCTGGGCCAGGGCGTGGCCTGGCTGGTCGCGGCCGAACCGGTCGATTTCGACGAGCCCGTGGCGCCCGTGCGCCGCAAGAAGGACGCGCCGGAGCCGGTGCGCGCCAAGGGCCGCATGAGCCGCCTGATGCCGGTCGATGCGCTGCGCATCCGCGGCATCCACAATGCCTTGAACGCGCTGGCCGCATTGCAGCTTGCGCGCTGCCTGGACCTGGGTTGGGGTGCCATGCTGCGCACCCTGCGCGAGTACGCGGGCGAGCCGCATCGCGCTGCCTTCGTGCGCAACATCGGCGGCGTCGACTACATCAATGACAGCAAGGGCACCAACGTCGGCGCCACCGTGGCCGCGCTGGAAGGCCTGGGCCAGCCGGTAGTGCTGATCGCCGGGGGGCTGGGCAAGGGGCAGGACTTCTCGCCGCTGATCCCGGGGGTGTCGCGCCATGCGCGCGCGGTGCTGTTGATCGGCCAGGACGGTCCGGAGATCGGCCGCGTGCTGGCCGCGACCGGCGTCGACTGCATCGCCGTGGACTCGCTGCGCGACGCCGTGCGCCGCGCCGCCGACCTGGCGCAGCCCGGCGACGCCGTGCTGTTGTCGCCCGCCTGCGCCAGCATGGACATGTTCCGCAATTACCCGCACCGCGGGCAAGTGTTCGTGGAAGAGGTCGAAGACCTGGCCCGCGACCGGGGAGAGGTGGCATGAGCCTGATCGCCGATCTCACCGCCAGCGTCAACGCCGTACGGCCCGGCCGTACCCGCATGCGTAATTTCGACATGCCGCTCGCGATTGCGGCGTCGACCTTGCTGCTGCTCGGCTTGCTGATGGTGTATTCGGCGTCGATCGCGCTGGCCGACGGCCCGCGCTATGCCTCCTATGGCCGCTACTACTTTGTCATCCGCCATGGCCTGTTCGTCACCGCCGGCCTGGTGGCGGGCGCCGTCGTGCTGGCGATTCCGATCCGCGTGTGGCAACGCCTGGCGGTGCCGCTGTTCGTGGTGGCGATGGTGCTGCTGGTGGCGGTGCTGGTGCCCGGCATCGGCCGCGAGGTCAACGGCGCGCATCGCTGGATTCCGCTGGGTCCGCTGAATTTCCAGCCGTCCGAACTGATGAAGCTGGCCGCGCTGCTCTATGCCGCCGATTACACGGTGCGCAAGCAGGAACACATGCAGGCCTTTGCCCGCGGCTTCCTGCCGATGGCGTTCGCGCTGGCCGGCGTCGGCATGCTGCTGCTGCTCGAGCCCGACCTGGGCGCCTTCATGGTGATCGTGGCGATCGCGATCGGCATCCTGTTCCTGGGCGGCATCAACGGCAAGTACTTCAGCAGCCTGCTGGCGGTGCTGGTCAGCACCTTCCTGATGCTGATCTGGCTGTCGCCGTGGCGCCGCGCACGCCTGTTCGCCTACCTGGATCCCTGGAACGAAGACAACGCCTACGGCAGCGCCTACCAGCTGTCGCATTCGCTGATCGCCCTGGGACGCGGCGAATGGCTGGGCGTGGGCCTGGGCGCCAGCGTCGAGAAATTGCACTACCTGCCCGAAGCGCATACCGACTTCCTGATGGCGGTGGTGGGCGAGGAACTGGGTTTCGCCGGCGTGATGCTGGTGATCACGCTGTTCGCCATCATCGTCTATCGCGGTTTCGACATCGGCCGCCAGGCCATTGCCATGGAACGCACGTTCGCGGGCCTGGTGGCGCACGGCGTGGCGATGTGGTTCGGGGTACAGGCCTTCATCAACATGGGCGTGTGCCTGGGGCTGCTGCCGACCAAGGGCCTGACGCTGCCGCTGATGAGCTATGGCGGTTCGGGCGTGGTGATGAATCTGTGCGCCCTGGCCATGCTGATACGGGTCGATGTGGAAAACCGCATCATGATGCGCGGAGGACGGGTATGACCGCGCCGTCGCGCACCATCCTGATCATGGCCGGCGGCACCGGCGGCCACATCATGCCCGGCCTGGCCGTGGCCGATGTGCTGCGCCAGCGCGGCTGGCGCGTGCTGTGGCTGGGCAACCCGGACAAGATGGAAGGCAAGCTGGTGCCGCCGCGCGGCATCGAACTGGTGCCGCTGCGTTTCGCCGGCGTGCGCGGCAAGGGCGTGACGGCGCTGCTGAAGCTGCCGTTCCTGCTGGTGCGCGCCTTCGCCCAGGCCTGGGCGCGGCTGTCGTCGGTGCGTCCGGACGTGGTGCTGGGCATGGGCGGCTATGTCGCCTTCCCCGGCGGCGTCATCGCGACGCTGCGCGGCACGCCGCTGGTGGTGCACGAGCAGAACGCGGTGGCCGGCACCGCCAACAAGTGGCTGGCCAGGATGGCGCGCCGCGTGCTGAGCGGCTTCCCCGGCGTGCTGCCCAAGGGCGAAGCCATGGGCAACCCGGTGCGCGCCGACCTGTGCGCCTTGCCCGATCCGGCGCAGCGCTATGCCGGCCGCAGCGGTCCGCTGCGGCTGCTGGTGGTGGGCGGCAGCCTGGGCGCCCAGGCGCTCAATACCGCCGTGCCGCAAGCGCTGGCGCGCCTGCCGCAGGAAAACCGTCCGGTGGTGGTGCACCAGGCCGGCGAACAACATTTGCCGGCGCTGCAGCAGGCCTACGCCCAGGCGGGCGTGGCGGCCGACTGCCGCGCCTTCATCGATGACATGGCCGGCGCCATGGGCGATGCCGACCTGCTGGTCTGCCGCGCGGGCGCCATGACGGTGTCCGAAGTGGCCGCCGTCGGCGTGGCGGCGCTGTTCGTGCCGCTGCCGCATGCCATCGATGACCATCAAACCGCCAACGCGCGCTTCCTGAGCGACGCGCAGGCCGCATGGCTGCAGCCGCAGAACGCCTTCAGCCCCGAGTGGCTGGCGGACTGGCTGGGTCAGCGTTCCCGTCAAGAACTGCAAGCCGTCGCAGAACGGGCCCGCGCGCACGCGCACCCGGAAGCGGCGGCGCATATCGCCGACGTCTGTGAACAAGCAGCGGGGCGTTCATCATGAAACACAGAATCCAGCATATCCATTTCGTAGGCATCGGCGGTTCCGGCATGAGCGGCATCGCCGAGGTGCTGCTCAACCTGGGCTACACCATCAGCGGCTCCGACCTGAATGAGTCGGCCGTGACGCGCCGCCTGGCCGGCCTGGGCGTGAACATCGCCATCGGCCACGTCGCCAGCAACGTCACCGGCGCCGGCGCCATCGTCACGTCGACGGCGGTGGCGGGCGACAACCCCGAAGTCATCGCGGCCCGCGCCGCGCGCATTCCGGTGGTGCCGCGCGCCATCATGCTGGCCGAGCTGATGCGCCTGAAGCGCGGCATCGCGGTGGCCGGCACGCATGGCAAGACCACCACCACCAGCCTGGTGGCCAGCATCCTGGCCGCGGGCGACCTGGACCCGACCTTCGTGATCGGCGGGCGCCTGAATTCGGCCGGCGCCAACGCGCGGCTGGGGCAGGGCGACTACATCGTGGTCGAGGCCGACGAGTCCGACGCCTCGTTCCTGAACCTGCTGCCGGTGATGGCCATCGTGACCAACATCGACGCGGACCACATGGACACCTACGGCCACGACGTGGCCCGCCTCAAGAGCGCGTTCATCGAATTCACCCAGCGCCTGCCGTTCTACGGCAGCGCGGTGCTGTGCACCGACGACGCCAACGTGCGCGAGATCATGCCGTTCGTGTCGCGTCCGATCACCTCCTACGGCCTGAACGAAGACGCGATGGTGCGCGGCTACGAGGTCCAGGCCGACGGCACGCGCATGCGCTTCAACGTGCAGCGCAGCCACCGCGACACGCTGCTGCCGCCGCTGCAGGTGGAACTGAACCTGCCGGGCCTGCACAACGTGCGCAACGCGCTGGCGGCGATCGCCGTGGCGACCGAGCTGGGCGTGGCCGATGAAGCCATCTGCGACGCGCTGGCCTCGTTCAAGGGCGTGGGCCGCCGCTTCACGCAGACGGGCGAATTCCCGGTGCCGGCCGCGCATGGCGGCGGCACCTTCACGGTGATCGACGACTACGGCCACCATCCGGTGGAAATGGCCGCCACGCTGGCCGCCGCCCGCGGCGCCTGGCCCGACCGCCGCATCGTGCTGGCGTTCCAGCCGCACCGCTACACGCGCACCCGCGACTGTTTCGAGGATTTCGTGCGCGTGCTGGGCACGGCCGACGCGGTGTTGCTGACCGAGGTCTATTCCGCCGGCGAGCCGCCGCTGGTGGCCGCCGACGGCCGCGCGCTGTCGCGCGCCCTGCGCGTGGCGGGCAAGGTTGAGCCGGTGTTCGTCGAGGACGTGGCCGACCTGCCGCAGGCGGTGGTCGATTTCGTTCGCGATGGCGACGTGGTGATCGTCATGGGGGCGGGCTCGATCAGCAAGGTCCCGGCCCAAGTTGGAGAATTGGCATGAGCGCGAAATTCGGCAAGGTGGGTGTGTTGTACGGCGGCCGTTCCGCCGAACGCGAAGTGTCCCTGATGTCCGGGGCCGGCGTGCACCAGGCGCTGCTCAGCGCCGGCGTCGACGCGCACCTGTTCGACACGGGCGAACGCAGCCTGGCCGAGCTGGCCGCCGAAGGCTTCGAGCGCGTCTTCATCGCGCTGCACGGCCGCTTCGGCGAAGACGGCTCGATCCAGGGCGCGCTGGAATTGCTGGGCATTCCCTACACCGGCAGCGGCCCGCTGGCCTCGGCGCTGGCCATGGACAAGACCATGACCAAGCGCGTCTGGCTGCAGCATGGCCTGCCCACGCCGGAATTCGAATTGCTGGACGCCGACACCGAGCTGCGCCTGGTGCCGGACCGCCTGAGCCTGCCGCTCATCATCAAGCCGCCGCACGAGGGCTCGACCGTGGGCATCACCAAGGTCGTGGGCTATTCCGACATGAAGGACGCCTACGCCCTGGCCGCCAAGTTCGACGCCGAGGTGCTGGCCGAGCAGTTCATCCAGGGCCGCGAGCTGACCGTGGCAGTGCTGGGCAGCGGCAAGACCGCGCGCGCGCTGCCGGTGATCGAGATCGCCGCGCCCGGTGGCAACTACGACTACGAGCACAAGTACTTCTCCGACGACACGCAGTACTTCTGCCCGGCGGCGCTGCCGCCGGCCGTGGCTGAGGAAGTCGCTGACATCGCGGTGCGCGCCTATCGCGTGCTGGGTTGCGAGGGCTGGGGCCGCGCCGACTTCATGCTGGACGCCGACAACCGCCCCTGGCTGCTTGAAATGAATACCTCGCCCGGCATGACCAGCCATTCGCTGGTGCCGATGGCGGCCCGCGCCACCGGCATGAGCTATGCCGAGCTGTGCGTGGCGATTTTGGCCGACGCCTCGTGCAAGTTGCACAGCGCCGCCCGCAATACTTGACCCGGACATTCTGTGTGGAACGACGCTCGCACGACCAACCTGATCGCCAACACGCTCGCCGTGCTGGCGGTCTGCGCCATGCTCCTGGCGGGCGTGGTGTGGGTGGCGCAGCGTCCGTATTTCACGCTGTCGGCGATCGAGCTGGAGTCCACGCCGGACACCGGGCTGCACTATGTGTCGCCGGGCGCGGTGCGCGCGGCGATCGCGGGGCGCTTCAAGGGCAACTTCTTCACGGTGGACCTGGACGACGCGCGCGAGATCTTCGAGTCGGTGCCGTGGGTGCGCCATGCCACCGTGCGGCGGATCTGGCCCAATGTGCTGCGCGTGCGCATCGAGGAGCAGCAGCCGCTGGCGCTGTGGAACGAGAACCAGATGATCAACACCTGGGGCGAGGCGTTCACGGCCAACACGGGCGAGATGGACGACGAGACGGTGCTGCCGCAGTTCTCCGGGCCCGAGGGCACCGAGTCGCTGGTGGTGCAACGCTACGCCGAACTGGCGCGCTGGTTCGCGCCGCTCGATATGCACGTCAAGCAGCTGGAGCTGAGTCCGCGCTACGCCTGGCGCGTGGTGCTGTCCAACGGCATGCTGCTGGACCTGGGCCGCGATCCGGGCGCCGATGCGCCGGATCCGCACGGCCTGCCCGGCGCGCTGCCGTTCGCGGCGCGCATTCAACGTTTCGTGCAGGCCTGGCCCGCCGTGGCGGGGCGCCTGGAAGGGCGCACCATCACACAGGCCGACCTGCGCTATCCCAATGGTTTCGCCCTGGCGCTGGCCCCGTTGCCTCCGTCAGCAAACAAACCCAAATCCACACCGAAACCTCCCAAGAAACGCTAACGCCATGACCCGTGACATCAAGGACCTTATCGTCGCCCTCGATATCGGCACCAGCAAGGTGGTGGCTGTGGTGGCTGAAATCCTGCCCGAAGGGCGATTCGAAGTGCTCGGCCTCGGCCAGCATGAATCGCGCGGCATGCGCAAGGGCGTGGTCGTCAATATCGAGACCACTGTGAATTCGATTCAGCGCGCGCTTGAAGAAGCCGAGCTGATGGCGGATTGCAAGATCCGCGACGTCTACACCGGCATCGCCGGCAGCCATATCCGCAGCTTCAATTCCAGCGGCATGGTCGCCGTGAAGGACAAGGAAGTCACCGCCACCGACGTCGCCCGCGTCATCGAGACCGCCAAGGCGGTGAATATCCCGACCGACCAGCAGGTGCTGCACGTGCTGACGCAGGAGTTCATCGTCGACGGCCAGGAAGACATCCGCGAGCCGATCGGCATGAGCGGCCTGCGCCTGGAAGTGCGCGTGCACATCGTGACCGGCGCCGTCAGCGCCGCGCAGAACATCGTCAAGTGCGTGCGCCGCTGTGGCCTGGAAGTGCAGGACCTGATCCTGCAGCCGCTGGCCTCGAGCCTGGCCGTGCTGACCGCCGACGAAAAGGAACTGGGCGTCGTGCTGGTGGACATCGGCGGCGGCACCACCGACGTGGCGATCTTCACCGGCGGCGCGATCCGCCACACCGCCGTGCTGCCGATCGCTGGCGACCAGATCACCAACGACATCGCGGCCATGCTGCGCACGCCGACGCCCGATGCCGAGGAAATCAAGCTGCGCTACGGCGTGGCCAAGCAGGTGCTGGCCAGCCCGGACGAGTCGGTGGAAGTGCCGGGCCTGGGCGACCGCGGCCCGCGCCAGGTCAAGCGCCAGGCGCTGGGCGCCGTGATCGAACCGCGCGTCGAAGAGCTGTTCACGCTGGTGCAGCAGGTGGTGCGCGACTCTGGCTACGAGGACCTGCTGGCTTCCGGCGTGGTGCTGACCGGCGGCTCGGCGCAATTGCCCGGCATGATCGAACTGGCCGAGGACGTGTTCCTCAAGCCGGTACGCGTGGCGGTGCCCGAATACGAAGGCAGCCTGGCCGACGTGATGCGCAATCCGCGCTTCTCGACCGTGATGGGCCTGCTGCAGGAAGCGCGCATGCAGCGTGTGCGCGGCCGCAAGGTGGCCGCGCAGACCGGCAATTTCAAGAGCCTGCTGGCGCGCATGAAGGAATGGTTCATGAATTAAAGAGGGGGGGCAGGTTGGGGCCTGCTCCTTGGCACGATCCGCAGCGGTAGGGCGGGCCGGGCCAGAAAGGGGAGGCGTCTCAAACCCGTTGCGGACCAAAGCAGTCGGCTTCGGCTTTGAGGCGATTCACAAAATATAGGTTGTTGGGGAATTTTTGTGATTTGCAAATCGGACTTGTGAGGGAGTCATCATGATGAACTTTGAGATGCTTGAGAACAACACCAAAGGGACCGTAATCAAGGTCGTTGGTGTGGGCGGTGCGGGCGGCAATGCCGTGGCGCACATGATTCGCAGCGGCGTGCACGGCGTGGATTTCATCTGCGCCAACACCGATGCGCAGGCACTGGCGGCGACCAACGCCCCGGTGCAGATCCGCCTGGGCCGCACCGGCCTGGGCGCGGGCGCCAAGCCCGAACAAGGCCGCGCGTCGGCCGAAACCGCGCGTGAAGAGATCCGTGCTGCCCTGAACGGCGCGCACATGGTCTTCATCACCGCGGGCATGGGCGGCGGCACCGGCACGGGCGCAGGCCCGGTCGTGGCCGAAGTCGCCAAGGAGCTGGGCATTCTGACGGTGGGCGTGGTCACCAAGCCCTTCACGTTCGAAGGCAACAAGCGCCTGAAGATGGCCGAGGACGGCATCGCCGAACTGGCCAAGCACGTGCATTCGCTCATCGTGGTGCTCAACGAGAACCTGTATGAGCTGATGGACGAGGACGCGACGCAGGAAGACTGCTTCCGTTCGGCCGACGACATCCTGCACAACGCTTGCGCGGGTATCGCCGAAATCATCAACGTCGAAGGCAACGTCAACGTCGACTTCGAAGACGTCAAGACGATCATGGGCGAGCAGGGCCAGGCCATGATGGGCACGGCATCGGCTTCGGGCGCTGACCGCGCCCGCGTCGCCGCCGAGCACGCCATTGCCTGCCCGCTGCTGGAAGGCGTGGACCTGAACGGCGCGCGCGGCGTGCTGGTCAACATCACCGCCAGCCGCTCGCTGAAGATGCGCGAAACGCGCGAAATCATGGAAACGATCCGCAGCTACGCTTCGGACGACGCGACCGTGATCTTCGGCACCGCCTACGACGAATCGATGGGTGAAAACCTGCGCGTGACCGTGGTTGCGACCGGCCTGGGCCGTGCGCAGGCGCGTCCGCAACTGGTGCAGACCACCGCTGAAGTGCTGCGCACCGGCACCGACAACATGCCCATGGGCACGATGCCGGCCGCCGGTCAGGGTGATTACCGCAATCTGGACATGCCGTCTGTCATGCGCAACCCGCGCAGCCAGGCGTCGGCCCAGGTGCGCGCGCTGGAAAGCTCGGGCATGGATCATTTCGACATCCCGGCGTTCCTGCGTAAGCAGGCGGATTGAACCTGGAGCCTGGTTTCAGGCTCTACATGCACTCCCTCATCTCCGGCTTGCCTGTCCCCGCAGGCAAGCCGGAGGCGGAGCGGCCCGTGTTTCCCTTGCACGGCTTGAATAGGGGACGGTTTTATCGGTCGGTCCTGACGCTTTGATGGCGTTGAGAACCGGACAGAGTTACAATACGTCAGTTACGCCGGCAATCTCTTGTCATCTTGCCGGCTTCCTGGCTCAAAATACCTTAGTCTCATGTTCCGACAGCGCAGCATTCAGAATCTCGTCCGCACGACAGGCGTCGGCGTCCACTCCGGACGGCGGGTCGAGCTCACCCTGCGCCCGGCGGCGCCCAATACGGGCATCGTGTTCCACCGCGTCGATCTGCCCGAAGTCGTCGACCTGCCCGCGCAGGCCACCGGCGTGGGCGATACGCGCATGGCCTCGGTGCTGCAGCAGGGCAACGTGCGCGTGTCCACGGTGGAACATCTCATGTCGGCGCTGGCCGGCCTGGGCATTGACAACCTGCATATCGACCTCACTGCCGAAGAAGTCCCCATCATGGACGGCAGTGCGGCAACCTTCGTGTACCTGTTGCGCTCGGCCGGCATCGTCGAGCAGAACGCGCCGAAGCAGTTCATCCGCGTGTTGAAGACGGTGGAAGTGCGCGAGGGCGAAGGCCGCAACGAGAAGTGGGCCCGGCTCGAACCCCATGAAGGGTACGCGCTGGCCTTCTCGATCGACTTCCGCCACCCCGCCATCGACTCGACCGCGAATTTCGCCGAAATCGATTTCGCCACCCATTCGTACGTGCGCGAGATCGCGCGCGCCCGCACCTTCGGCTTCGTCAACGAAGTCGAGGCTCTGCGCTCGATGGGCCTGGCCCGCGGCGGCAGCCTGGACAACGCCATCGTCATGGACGAATACCGGGTGTTGAACAGCGACGGCCTGCGCTACGACGACGAATTCGTGAAGCACAAGATCCTGGACGCCATCGGCGACCTGTATCTGCTGGGCAAGCCGCTGGTGGCGCGCTACGTGGCGTGCAAGTCGGGCCACGGCCTGAACAACCAGCTGGCGCGCGCGCTGCTGGCGCAGCGCGACGCCTGGGAACTGGTGACCTACGAATCGCAAGCCGAAGCGCCGCAGGCGTTCCGGCACGAATGGCAGCTGGCCTGAGGCTGGTCTGTCGTCGCTGATGGCTGGTGCGCCGGGGACAGTCCCCGGCTGACATCCGGCCATTTTCATTGGATGGCGCCGGTCGCCATCCTTGTGCCCGCCAGCGCCGTCCAGGTGCAATCCGCGGGGCGCGCCACACCCGGACATCGGTCCGAAGGCGCCATCCCGATGGCGGGCGTCCGGACAAGTCCGGTTATCTCAGCTACCCTTGTGGTGCTTCAATAGCTTGGCGACCGCGTCGGCCAGCGGGCCGGGGCGCAGGTTGTCGTGCAGGGTCTCGAAGGCGCCCAGCGCGGTTGTTCCGAGCGGCTGGGCCTCCTTGGGCGGCAGCGGCTTGCGGGCGCCGGGCTTGGGCAGGCCGGCTTGTACCTTCACCGCAATTTCGTTAAGGTTCCAGCCTTGGTCCGCCAAGGCCTGCGCGATGCGCGGGGCCAATTGACGCATCTTCGCCGCGTGCGCGGCACTGGGCACCACCAGTTGAAGGCGCTGGTTTTCCAGCTTGCCGACCTGGCAGACGGAGCCCAACGGGGCGGGCAGGATCGCCGCCACCGCATATTGGATTTGCAAGTGCTTGCGGGCGGTCGCCAGTACCCCGGCGCCCCGCATGTCATGACCCAGCCATCCCAGGGCGGTATTTTCCCCTCGCCGGCTGGAACTGGAACGTTGACGGTATGAAGTGGGTCTATTCATCCCGGCTCTGAGAATTAGGAAGCAAACCTTGAAAATCGTGATTATGCACGCCCGCGACGGGCAGGACGGGCATTTCACCCTGGGAGGCGCGCGCTTGGCGTTGTTTCTGGGGGGGGGGCGCGCTGATGACGGCCGCCATCTTTGGCGCCGCCCTTCAGCGCTACATTACACCCATCCTGCCCGCCGTACACACGGTCGGCTGGCCGCTGTCCGAACAGCCGGGACGCGATGCGGACTTCCTGCGCGGCAACATGAACCTGCTGGCCGCCAAGGTGGGCGCGCTGCAGGCCAAGCTGGCCAGCATCGATGGCCTGGGCCAGCGGGTGGCCAAGGTGGCGGGCGTGGCCTACACCGATCCCGAAGTGGCCAAGCAGCTGACGTCGGTTCCGGCCGACCCCCAACATGCCCCCGAGGCCACCCAGGTGATGGACGATCTGTTCACCGAGGGCACGCCGCCCAGCGCCGCCTCGGCCGAAGCCCTGGGCCGCCAGCTGGACGAGATCCAGGAACGGCTGGCCCTGCAGACCGACAACCTCAAGCTGCTGGACGCGGCGCTGACCCGGCGTTCGGCCGACCAGGCCCGCATGCCGACGGCGATGCCGATCACCGATTACCCCTATCTCAGCTCTTCCTACGGCTGGCGCCGCAACCCGGTGACCGGGCGCTCGGCCATGCATGAGGGGCTGGACTTCGCCGCGCCGCCGGGCACGCCGATCCTGGCGGCCTCGGGCGGCGTGGTGCTGGAAGCCAAGTTTCAACCCGGCTACGGCAACATGGTCGAGATCGACCATGGAGACGGTCTGATTACACGCTATGCCCACGCCTCGTCCCTGATGGTCAAGCAGGGGCAGCTGGTCGAGCGGGGCCAGCAGGTGGCGCGGGTCGGTTCGTCCGGCCGTTCCACCGGGCCGCACCTGCATTTCGAGGTCCGCCTGGCCGGACAGCCGCTGGATCCGCGGCTGTTCCTCGGGCCGCAGCAGAATGCCCCGCCGACGGTGGCGCAAGCCGGCGGCGGCAGCGCCGCGCGCTGACGCCCGATCCGGGCTACAGTGCCACCCTGGCCATAGGTCCAGGCTATTACGCGCCAGGTGCGTTAAACTGGTTCGTTTCCCAGCGGACCCCCGCTCAACCAAATAAATCAAGTCACGGGCGACGCCGCCCTGGCCCCATGCGGGCGCGGCGGGGCTCGTGCGGCCGACATACGCATGGTTTCTCTGCTCAAAAAACTCATAGGTAGCCGCAACGACCGGCTGCTTAAGCAGTATCGCAAGCTGGTAACCCAGATCAATGGGCTGGAGCCCAAGATCTCCGCGCTCTCCGATGCGGAGCTGGCGGCCAAGACCGCGGAATTCCGTTCCCGCCATGCACAGGGCACGTCGCTCGACGACCTGCTGCCCGAAGCCTTCGCCGTCGTGCGCGAGGCTGGCAAACGGGTATTCGGCATGCGCCACTTCGACGCGCAGCTGCTGGGCGGCATTGCCCTGCACAGCGGCAAGATCGCCGAAATGCGCACGGGTGAAGGCAAGACGCTGATGGCCACGCTGCCGGTCTACCTGAACGCGATCGCCGCCAAGGGCGTGCACGTGGTCACGGTGAACGACTACCTGGCCCGCCGCGACGCCGAGTGGATGGGGCGCCTGTATCACTTCCTGGGCCTGTCCACGGGCGTGGTGGTGCCGCAGCAGCCGAACGAGGAAAAGAAGGCCGCCTACGCCGCCGACATCACCTACGGCACCAACAACGAATTCGGTTTCGACTACCTGCGCGACAACATGGAATACCGTGTTGACGACCGGCGCCAGCGCGGCCTGTTCTACGCCATCGTCGACGAAGTGGACTCGATCCTGATCGACGAGGCGCGCACGCCGCTGATCATCTCCGGCCAGGCCGAAGACCACACCGAGCTCTACATCCGCATGAACGCGGTGCCGCCGCTGCTGACCCGCATGGCCAGCGAGCCCAAGCCGCAGGAACCGGAACCCGAGGGCGACTACTGGGTCGACGAGAAGAGCCAGCAGGTCTACCTGTCGGAAGCCGGCCACGTCAACGCCGAAGGCATCCTGGCGCGCCTGGGCATCCTGCCCGAGGGCGAGTCGCTGTACGACCCGCGCCACATCGCGCTGATGCACCACCTGATGGTGTCGCTGCGCGCCAATACGCTGTTCTTCCGCGATCAGCAGTATGTGGTGCAGGACGGCGAAGTCATCATCGTCGACGAATTCACCGGCCGCCTGATGGTGGGCCGCCGCTGGTCCGATGGCCTGCACCAGGCGGTCGAGGCCAAGGAAGGCGTGAAGATCCAGCACGAGAACCAGACGCTGGCGTCGATCACCTTCCAGAACTACTTCCGCATGTACGAGAAGCTGTCCGGCATGACCGGCACGGCCGATACGGAAGCGTACGAATTCCAGGAAATCTACGGGCTCGAGACGGTCATCATCCCGACCAACAAGCCCATGATCCGCAAGGACCAGAACGACCAGGTCTTCAAGACGGATGCGGAAAAGTACAACGCCATCCTCGAAGACATCCGCGACTGCCACGAACGCGGCCAGCCGGTGCTGGTGGGCACCACCAGCATCGAGAACTCCGAGCTGCTGTCGGGCCTGCTGAAAAAGGCCAAGCTGCCGCACGAAGTGCTGAACGCCAAGCAGCATGCGCGTGAAGCCGAGATCGTCGCCGAAGCCGGCAAGCCGGGCCACATCACCATCGCCACCAACATGGCGGGCCGCGGCACCGACATCGTGCTGGGCGGCAGCGTCGACAAGCAGATCGACCTGATCCGCGCCGACGAATCGCTGTCCGAAGCCGAAAAGACCGCGCGCATCGAGAAGGTCCGTGCCGACTGGAAGCCGCTCAACGAGCAGGTGAAGGCCGCTGGCGGCCTGCGCATCATCGGCACCGAGCGCCACGAATCGCGCCGTATCGACAACCAGCTGCGCGGCCGTGCCGGCCGCCAGGGTGACCCGGGTTCGTCGCGCTTCTACCTGTCGCTGGAAGATTCGCTGATGCGCATCTTCGCGGGCGACCGCGTGCGCGCCATCATGGAGCGCCTCAAGCTGCCCGAGGGCGAGCCGATCGAGGCCGGCATGGTGACGCGTTCCATCGAAACCGCGCAGCGCAAGGTGGAAGGCCGCAACTTCGACATCCGCAAGCAACTGCTGGAATACGACGACGTCGCCAACGACCAGCGCAAGGTGCTGTACTCGCAGCGCAATGACGTGCTGGAAGCGGCCAGCGTCGGCGCCACGGTCGAGAACCTGCGCGACGCCGCGGTGGTCGACCTGTTCAACACCTACGTGCCGCCGGAATCGGTGGAAGAGCAGTGGGACATCCCGGCCCTGCAAAA
The DNA here is from genome assembly GCF_001298995.1 of Achromobacter sp. 2789STDY5608615. Lineage (NCBI taxonomy): Bacteria > Pseudomonadati > Pseudomonadota > Betaproteobacteria > Burkholderiales > Alcaligenaceae > Achromobacter > Achromobacter sp. 2789STDY5608615. The sequence continues at coordinate 173,213 of NZ_CYTY01000005.1, read as the reverse complement.
GGCGCTGGAGGCCGACTGGCAGGTCCACCTGCCGTTGACCGAGATGCTCGAGAAGGAAGCCAACCTGACCGACGAGGATCTGCGCGAACGCGTGATCGCGGCGGCCCGCGACATCTATCAGGGCAAGGTCGACCAGGTCGGCACCGAGTCGTGGTCGCAGTTCGAGCGTTCGATCATGCTGCAGGCGATCGACACGCACTGGCGCGAACACCTGTCGGCGCTGGATTACCTGCGCCAGGGCATCCATCTGCGCGGCTATGCGCAGAAGAACCCCAAGCAGGAATACAAGCGCGAAGCCTTCGAACTGTTCTCGGGCATGCTGGACCGCATCCGCGACGACGTGGTGCGCGTGCTGATGACGGTGCGCGTGCAGTCGTCCGAACAGGTCGAGCAGGCCGAGGCCGAAGCCGCCCAGTCCCACGTGCAGAACGTGCAGTATCACCACTCCGACTACGACGAGGCCCTGGCCCAGTCGGCCGAGGACACGGGCGCCCAGCCGGTGCGCAACGTGCTGCCCAAGGTGGGCCGCAACGATCCGTGCCCGTGCGGCAGCGGCAAGAAGTACAAGCAGTGCCACGGCAAGCTGGTCTGAGCGGATAACGCCATGCTGCATGCCGTCGGCCAGACCGAGTTCGACCACGCCGTGGTCATGGTGCGGGACCGGCTGGATGCGCTGGCGCCGCACTTCGAGCGCCAGGGTTTCCACCTGAGCGATAAGGCGGTGCACAACCTCGGTTCGTGCAACCGCCTGATCGTGCTCGAAGGCACCTACGTCGAACTGCTGGGCTGGCCGCCCGGCGCGCCGCCGGCGCGCAAGGAAATCGCCGATTCGCCCTTCGGGCTCGAGGCGCTGGTGTTCCGCACCTATGACGCCGAGGCCACGCGCGAGCGCCTGCTCAAGGCGGGCTTCGCCGTCAATCCGATGCAGGAACTGTCCCGTCCCGCCATGCTGGATGGCCAGGAAGTCGAGGCCCGTTTCCATACCGTGCGTTTCGCCGAGCAACCGCTGCCCGGCATCCGCATGTATTTCTGTCGTCACCTGACGCCCGAGTGCGTCTGGTCGCCCGAGCTGATGGCGCATCCCAACGGCGCCCGCGGCCTGCTGCGGATCGACGCCCGCGCCGCCCAGGCGCGCCAGGTGGCCGAACGGCTGGCGCTGGTGGCCGGCGTGACGGCCGAAGCCGCCACGGGCGGCTGGGACGTGCCGCTGGCCAATCTGCGTATCCACGTGCGCGAGGACGCCACGGCGGTGACGCCGGTGCTGTCCACGCTGACGCTGGAAAACCGCGACGGCGCTCATTACACGCTCGACACGGGCGTCTGATCCTGACTTCCGCGCGCGGTTGGCGCGCGGGTCTTTTCCCTGTCTGATCTCCCCGTTCCCAAATTTTTGGGGGCGGATTGTTGTCGCGCGTCTTGCGGGCAAACCCGGGTTGTGGCGCAAAGTGTATGCACTTTAGTATGCACTTCATCCCCACCCGGAGCGCCCAGGCGGCCGACACTCTCATGACGCCATCCCGACCCGCAGCCCGCACCATGGCCGGCCAGGCCGAGCTGTACAACGCCGTCAAGGCGATGGCGGTGAGTTTCGAGTTCAAGCCGGGCGAACGCATCAACGAAGTCGAGCTGGCCCGGCGCCTGAACGTGAGCCGCACGCCGCTGCGCGAGGTGCTCAACCAGCTGATGGTGGAGGGCTTCCTGACCCGTTCGGTGAACCGCGGCTTCATTGCGCGGCTGCTGGACGCCAAGCAGATCCACAGCCTCTATGAATACCGCGCGGTGCTCGAGGCCGGCATCGTGCGCGCCGCCTGCGAGCGCGCCACCGACGAGGAGCTGGCGGCGCTGCGCGCGTTTGTCGAACGCTCGCGCGACGTGCCCGAGGACAGCGACGCGACCCGCCTGCTGGAGCTGGACGAGGCATTCCACCTGACGCTGGCGCGCTATTCGCGCAACGAGGAATTCGTGCGGGCGCTGGAAAGCGTCAACGCCCGCATCCATTTCGTGCGCTGGATCGACATGCAGCAGGGCCGCCGCAGCCATACCCAGGGCGAGCACATGCGCATCGTCCAGGCGCTGGAG
>NZ_CYTY01000005.1:46319-170825 GCF_001298995.1 Achromobacter sp. 2789STDY5608615 | reverse complement strand
CTGGGCGGGCGCGCCGTGGTGGTGGAAAACCGCCCGGGCGCCGCCAGCCAGATCGCCACCGCCTTCGTGGCGCGGGCCGAGCCCGACGGCAGCACGCTGCTGGTCAGCTTCGACAACCACGGCATCAATCCGGCGGTCAAACCCAAGCTGCCCTACGACACCTTCAAGGACTTCGTCGCCATCACCCAGACCGTGCGCTTTCCGCTGGTGCTGGGCGCCAACCCGGGCGTGCCGGGCGACAACTTGAAGGACTTCCTGGCGGCCGCGGCCAAGCAGCCGCCCAACAAGTTCAACTACGCCTCCACCGGCGTCGGTTCGCTCAATCACCTGGCGCCGGAGGAACTCAAGCGCCTGTCGAAGGTGGAGCTGCTGCACGTGCCGTACGGCGGCGGCGGACCGGCCATCCAGGCGGTGGTGGGCGGTCAGGCCAACATGACCTGGCTGAGCTTCGCCGCGCTGCGCGGCCAGATCCAGGCCGGCAAGATCAAGCCGCTGGCGGTGGCCGGCGAGAAGCGCCTGCCCGACCTGCCCAACGTGCCGACGGTGGCCGAGTCCGGTTTCCCCGGGTTCGTCGCCTATTCGTGGAGCGGCATGTTCGCCCCCAAGGGCACGCCGGAGGCGACCGTGAAGAAGCTGACGCAGGCCTTCAACACCGTGCTGGCCGATCCGGACGTCAAGAAGAAGCTGGAAGAGGCGGGCTTCGAGATCGTGGCGTCGAACGGCCCGGCGCTGGATGCCTACGTGAAGGCGGAATACGACCGCTGGAGCAAGTTCATCAAGAGCAGCAACATCAACCTGGATAACTGAGCGGCCGGCGGCGGGGCGCGATCGCGTCCCGCCCGGTCCGCGCATCGCGTGGAGAAGACATGGATACCTTGACCGGCGCCGAAGCAATGGTGCGGATGCTGCAACACAACGGCGTCAAACATATTTTCGGCCTGTGCGGCGATACCAGCCTGCCGTTCTACGACGCGCTCTACCGGCTCGATCATGGCATGCAGCACATCCTGACCCGGGACGAGCGCAGCGCCGGCTACATGGCCGACGCCTACGCCCGCGTGACCGGCAAGGTCGGCGTGTGCGAAGGGCCGAGCGGCGGCGGCGCGACCTATCTGCTGCCCGGGCTGGTGGAGGCCAACGAGTCGTCCATCCCGGTGCTGGGCATCACGTCCGACGTGGCGGTGGGCTCGCGCGGCAAGTACCCGCTGACCGAACTGGACCAGGAGGCCCTGTACCGGCCGCTGACCAAATGGAACCGCACCATCGACCGCGCCGACCAGATTCCCGGCATGGTGCGCGCGGCGTTCCGCGCCATGACCACCGGCAAGCCCGGTTCGGCGCACCTGTGCTTCCCGTATGACGTGATGAAGCAGCAGGTCGATGGCGCCGATGTCTGGGCCCAGCCGGAACACGCGCAATTCCCCTCGCTGCGCTACGCGCCGGATCCGGCCGACGTGGCGCGCGCGGCGCAGCGCCTGGTCGGCGCGCGCGCGCCGGTCATCATCTGCGGCGGCGGCGTGGTGATCGCCGGCGCCAGCGGCGCGCTGCAGGAACTGGCCGAGAGCCTGAAGGCGGCGGTCTGCGTGACCGTCAGCGGCCAGGGCAGCCTGGCCGACACGCATCCGCTGAACGCGGGCGTGGTGGGCTCGAACGGCGGCGTGATGGCGACGCGCGACGTGGTGGCCGCGGCCGACGTGGTGCTGTTCGTCGGCTGCCGCGCGGGGTCGACCTCGACCGAGCACTGGCGCTTCCCGAACCGCGACGTGCCGATCCTGCACATCGACATCGATCCGATGGTGATCGGCGCCAACTACCTGACCGAAGTCGGCATGGTGGGCGATGCCAAGCTGGCCCTGCAGGCGCTGGGCGCCGAGGTGCAGGCGCGCCTGGCGCACCGGCCGTCCGACGCCGCCGACGGCGCGGTGCTGGCCGGCCGCGCCAAGGCCGCGCGCCGCGCGCAGCTGGAGCCGCTGGCGAACAGCCTGGATGCGCCGATCCGCCCCGAGCGCGTGGTGCAGTCGCTCAATCGCCTGTTGCCCGACGACGCCGTGGTGTGCGCCGACCCCGGCACGCCGTGCCCGTATTTCTCGGCCTATTACGACGTGTCGCGGCCCGGCCGCCACTTCATCACCAACCGCGCCCATGGCGCATTGGGTTTCTCGATGTCGGCGGCGCTGGGCGCCTGGGTCGGCCGGCCGAACGCCAAGTGCGTCTCGGTGATGGGCGACGGCAGCTTCGGCTTCACCGTCGGCGAGCTCGAGACCATCGTGCGCCACAAGGCGCCGCTGCTGATGATCGTGTTTTCGAACTCGGTCTATGGCTGGATCAAGGCCAGCCAGAAGGCCGGCTACGACAAGCGCTACTACAGCGTGGACTTCGACCGCACCGACCACGCCCGCATCGCCGAAGCCTATGGCGTGAAGGCCTGGCGGGTCGAGGATCCGGCCAAGCTGGACGCGGCCATCAAGGCGGCCATGGAGCACGACGGCCCGGCGCTGATCGACGTGGTGGCGCAGCCGCTGCAGGATGCGGCGGCGCCGGTCAGCCAGTGGATGGGCTGAGGCGCAGGCAAGACAGGGCGGGGCCATTGGCCCCGCTTTTTTTATGGGGATCCCGTTGCGAAGACTGGCATCCCGCGGTCAATGCGTGGCGGGCGTCGGCACCAGGTGATTGACGCCGGTGCAGAGGTCGGCCTGGTCTACGCCATAGATGTGCAGGGACACCGCGACGCCGGGGCCGGCATTGCCGAGGCGGTGGATCTGGCGCAGGCCCGGGGCGGCGGTGACGACGTCGCCCGGCCGCCGGCTGACCTCGCCGCAGGCAATGGCCGCGGCGGCGACCGGGTCCCAGCGGTAGTGGGTTTCGGCCAATTCGCCCTGCAGGACCTGGTAGGTGCACCAGGTCTTGTGACCATGCACCGGGCTGAATTGCCCCGGGCGCCAGATCAGGTAGGCGACGGTGAAGGCGCCATGCGGATCGGCGTAGGCGATGTGGCGGGTGTAGGTGTCGGCGCGGCCGGCGCGCAGGTCTTCGGGCAGGGCGCGCAGCATATCGCCGGCATTGGCGACGCTGCTGGCCAGCTCGCGCAGCAGGGCGCGGGCCGCGTTCATCTGGGCGGCCTGCACCGATTCGCACAGCGAGCGCAGGTCTGCGGTGGCAAGTTGGACGGAGGTCATGGGCAGGCCCCTGGATGACAAGGTTTCATCTTAGGGATTTGCGCTGGAATGCCTTTGCCAAATTCGGCCGTCCCGGCCCGAACATTAGAAAAAATTTCCACCCCCGCGGCGGCCCGCCGCTCCTATACTGGTCCGCTTCACGGCACCACTCTGGAGAGTCAGGCATGGATCTGGGGATCAGCGGCAAGACGGCATTGGTATTCGGCGGCAGCCGCGGCATGGGCCGGGCCTGTGCCCTGCAATTGGCGCGCGAGGGCGTGGCGGTGACCATCGCGGCGCGCAATCCGCAGACGCTGGAGCAGGCCGCGACCGAGATCGCGCGCGCCACGGGCATCGGCGTGGGCTGGGTCTCGGCCGACCTGACGCTGCCCGAGGGGCGCGACGCCGCGCTGGCCGCGTGCCCGCACCCCGATATCCTGATCAACAACGCCGACGGCCCCATGCCCGGCGATTTCCGCGACTGGAGCCATGACGACTGGATCGCGGCGCTCGATTCCATGATGCTGGGCCCCATCGACATGATCCGCCGCGTGGTCGACGGCATGATCGAGCGGCGCTTCGGGCGCATCGTCAACATCGTCTCGCGCAGCGTCAAGGCGCCGCACGCCGAGCTGGGGTTGTCCAACGGCGCGCGCGCCGGGCTGATCGGCTTCGTCAGCGGCCTGGCGCGCCAGACCGTGCGCCACAATGTCACCATCAACAACTTGCTGCCGGGCGCCTTCGCCACCGACGCGCAGGCGCGTCACATCCGCGGCATGCTGGAGGAAGGCGGCAAGACCTTCGAACAGCTGTGGGACGAGCGCGGCCGCGCCAGCCCGGCCGGCCGCTACGGCCAGCCCGAGGAGCTGGGGGCGCTGTGCGCCTATGTCTGCTCGGCGCACGCGGGCTACATGACGGCGCAGAACATCCTGCTCGATGGCGGCGGCTACCCCGGCACGTACTGAATCCGCGCCCCGGGCGGTCCGTGGGGCTGCTTAGGGTGTTCCGCGGCTGGACGCGGGCGGGGTGTCAGGGCAAGATTGCGGCGATATCGCTTGAGGAATCCCCATGGACCAGACGGACATCAAGATCTTGGCGTTGCTGCAGAAGGACGCCACCTGCTCGGTCGCCGAGATCGCCGAGCAGGTCAATCTGTCCGTCACCCCCTGCTGGCGCCGCATCCAGAAGCTCAAGGACGATGGCGTCATCGCCCGCAACGCCATCCTGCTGGACCCGCGCGCGCTGGGGCTGAACCTGACCGTGTTCGTCTCGATCAAGACCAGCCAGCACAACGAGAAATGGACCCAGAGCCTGATCAACGCGGTCATGGCGCTGCCGAATGTGGTCGAGTTCCATCGCATGGCCGGCGACATCGACTACCTGCTCAAGGTGGTGGTCGAGGACATGGCGGCCTATGACCGCTTCTACCGCCGCCTGATCGCCGCGGTCGACCTGCTGGACGTCGGCGCCAGCTTCTCGATGGAAGTCATCAAGAGCACCACCGAACTGCCGCTGGACGCGCTCTAGGCGGACCGGCCGGCCGGGCTGCCGGCGGCCGTCCGGCCGGGGTGAAAGCGGTCCTTGGGGCGGAGCGCAATTTTTTTCCCTGGCGCCGCCTTCCGGCGAATACAAATTTCTTTCGGCGTGTTGCGCGCGGCCCATCTCGCAATTCTTTTGCGCGGCAGGCGGCGTAGCATATCCGTCATTCCCGCCATGGGAATGAACCCGGGATATCAGAGGACCCTATGTCGTTGGCAGTACCCGCCGGCTGTGCCGGATTGGCGAAGGCGCAACCCGCGTCGGTGGAAGAGCTTTTGATGGGATGGAACGGCACCGACGACCTGTGGGTGTTCGCCTACGGCTCCCTGATCTGGCATCCCGGTTTTGCCTGGCGCGAACGGCGCCTGGCCACGGTGCGCGGCTATCACCGCTCGCTGTGCCTGTGGTCGCACGACCATCGCGGCTCGCCCGACAATCCCGGGCTGGTGTTCGGCCTGGATCGCGGCGGCTGCTGCCGCGGCGTGGCGTTCCAGATTGCCGCCTGTGACGTGCCTGCGGTGTTCGAGGCGCTGTGGCGCCGCGAGATGGTCACCGGCGCCTACACGCCGCGCTGGCTGGCCTGCCATACCGAACAGGCGCCGGTGCGCGGGCTGGTGTTCCTATTGAATCGCGCCTGCCAGGAATACGCCGCCGACCTGAGCGACGACCGCCTGCTGGCGTCGGTGCGCAATGCGGTCGGGCATTCGGGCCCGTGCCTGGATTACGTGGTGGAAACCGAGAAGGCGCTGCGCGCCCACGGCATCGATGATTGGCGCCTGGGCGAACTGGTGCGCCGGCTGGGCCTGCAGCCCTGCTGAACGGGCGGCCCGCCAGCGGGCCATTGGAACGCGCTGCGGCGGGCGCCTGGGAAAGTCCCGCAGCGTCGCGCCGGGCCGTCAGAAGGCCCAGCGGCCGAACATGAACAGCACGTTGCCCGCGCCGCGCGAACCGGGAATGTAGGTTGCGTACAGCATGGTGTCCTTGTAGCCGGCCGAGACCAGCGGCAGCACGCCAGGGAAGGGCACGTAGCTCATGATGTCGTGGCGCGCGGTCAGGAAGACCGTATAGCCGGCGCCCAGCCGGAAATTCTCGCTGACCCGTCCGATCTTCAGGAAGCCATAGCCGGCGATCGGCTCGACCTTGCTGTGGGAATCCAGGAAGGCCATGGCGTACAGGCCCTGCCAGTCGCCGTCTTCGTCGTAGATGCCGCGGCCATAGCCGCCGCCCCAGGCCAGTTCATTGAAGCTGTTGATTTTTTCGCGGCTGTACATGGCGCGGTTGTGCCAGGCGTAGCCGCTGAAATAGAGGTCGTTGCCGCCTTCGGACCAGATCTGGTCAAGGCGCTGACAGGCGGATTGGGCCCACGACGGCAGGTTGTCGCAGGCGTGCGCGGCGGCGCTGAAAGTGGAGAGCAGCAGGCAAAAAAGCGCTGCCCGGAGTCTGGCGGTCATTGCAGGGACAGAAAATGATGACAACCTCGTTACTGTAACGGAGCGGTCGCCATATTGACTGTCATGCCGCTGTCAAATAAGCGTTCAGGACATCCCGTGAAACATTCGTGCGTGGGTCCGTTGCAGACGCGCTACAGCAGGAAAATCGTGGCCAGGCCCAGGAAGATGAAAAACCCCAGGGAGTCCGTCGCGAAGGTCAGCAGGACCGAGGATCCCATGGCCGGATCCTTGCCGAAGCGGGCCCGCACCATCGGCACCAGCACCCCGACCGAGGCGCCCACCAGCATGTTGCAGACCATGGCGGCCATCATCACCAGGGCGATCGACAGCGAGTGCGAAATCACCCAGGCGAACAGGGCCGCCACCAGGCTGCCGCACAGCCCCACCATCAGGGTCACGAACAGTTCGCGCTTGACCAGCTGCCACAGGTTGCGGCCGGTGATCCGGCCCATCGCCAGGGCGCGGATGATCAGCGTCATGGTCTGGTTGCCCGAGTTGCCGCCGATGCCGGCGACGATGGACATCAGGAACGCCAGGATCACGATCTGGCTGACGGTGCCTTCGAATTGCGAGGCCACGAACGACGCCGTGGCCGCGGTACAGAGGTTGAACAGCAGCCAGGGCGCGCGGTTGCGCAGCGCGGTGCTGACCGGCGCGAAGATGTCTTCCTCCTGCAGGCCGGCGCGCGACAGGGCCTGTTCCTGCGAGTCTTCGCGCATCACGTCGACCACGTCGGCGATGGTGACGCGGCCGATCAGGCGGCCCTGGTCGTCCATCACGGGGGCGGACACCAGGTCGTAGCGTTCGAACGCGCCGGCGGCGTCGGCATCGGAATCCAGCGGGTTGAGCGTCAGGAAGTCGGCGTTCATGACCGCGCGAACTTCGGTTTCAGGTTCGCTGACCAACAGCCGCGACAGCGGCAGGATGCCCTGCAGCTTGTCCTGGCGGTCGACCACGAAGATCTGGTCGGTGTGGTCGGGCAGTTCATGCAGGCGGCGCAGGTAGCGCAGCACCACTTCGAGCGTGACGTCCTCGCGCACCCGGACCATCTCGAAGTCCATGATGGCGCCGACGCTGTCTTCCGGATAGCCCATGGCTTCCAGCAGCTGCGCGCGCTCTTCCTCGGTCAGGCCCTTCTGGACCTCGGCCACCACGTCCGGCGGCAGGTCGGGCGCCAGGTCCGCCAGTTCGTCGGCGTCCATGTTGCCGGTGGCGGCTACCAGGTCCTGGCGGTCCATCGCCTCGATCAGCGATTCGCGCACCCAGTCTTCGACCTCGAGCAGCACGTCGGCGTCGTGCTCGGGGCTGACCAGCTTCCAGATCGTCTGGCGTTCATCCTTGGGCAGCGATTCGAGGATGAAGGCGATGTCCGAGGGGTGTAGGCCGTCCAGCAGGGTCTTGAGCTCCGCCTCGTGCTGGCGGTGCACCAGGTCTTCGACCAGGTTGGCCTTGGCGTCGCCTTCTTCCTGGCGATGCACCAGGTCGGCGACCAGCTGCTGGCGGCGCAGGCGCTCCTGGACTTCCGCCAGGGCGTGCTGCGCGTCTTCCGGGTCGAGGCGGCGGGGCGTCGCGGGCGGTTTCTGCGCGGCGGCGGACTGCGTCATGCGATACGGCTCAAAGAATGGGGAGAGGGCGGCTGCGCCGCGCTTCGTCGGTGGCGACGTAGGTCAGCGTGGCTTCGGTGACCTTGACGACTTCGGCATCCAGGCGCTGGCGTTCCGCGTAGACCTCGACCGAGACGGTGATGGAGGTCTTGCCGGTCTTGATGATGGAAGTATAGAAGCTGAGCAGGTCGCCCACGAACACGGGCTGCTTGAACTGGAACGCGTTGACGGCGACCGTGGCGACCCGGCCGGCCGCGCGGCGGGCGGCGGGAATCGACCCGGCGATGTCGACCTGGGACATGATCCAGCCGCCGAAAACGTCCCCGTGGATGTTGGCGTCCGCGGGCATCGGCATGACGCGCAATACCGCGTCGCGATTGGCGGGCAAAGTCGTGAAGGGGGTTTTGGTGCTGGAGGTCATGCGGCCGGCTCCAATGCAAGGCAACCAGCCGATTATGCAGGAAAAACGGGGCGCCGGCGCGGGCCGGCGCCCCGTCGGGACGCTTTATCGAAGCGGGTGTGGATCAGGACGCCAGCTTGACGATGCCGTAGCCGCCGACCAGCAGCCAGACGTACAGGATCAGGCCCAGCGCCATCACCCGCGGACCGGCCTTGCGGATGTTGGCGAAGCGGGTCTCGATGCCCAGCGCGGTCATGGCCATGGTCAGGGCGAAGACGTCCAGGCGGCGGATGGCGGCGACCACGTCGGCGGGGATGATGTTGAGCGAGTTGATGATGGCCAGGACCAGGAAGCCGACCGCGAACCAGGGAATCGGCAGCTTGGCGCCCTTGGCGTTGCCGCCGGCATGGCTGGCGGCGCTGCGCAGGTACAGGCCGAGGATCAGCAGCACCGGCACCAGCAGCGCGACGCGGGTCATCTTGACGATGGTGGCGACTTCCGTGGTGGCGGGGTCGATGTTGCTGGCCGCGCCGACCACCTGCGCCACTTCGTGGATGGTGCCGCCGATGTAGATGCCCAGCGACTGGGTGTCGAACGGCAGCCAGCCGGCGTGGTACAGCACCGGGTACAGGAACATCGACAGCGTGCCGAACAGCACCACGGTGGCGACCGCCACGGCGCTCTTGTGCGGCTGCGCCCGCAGGGTCGGTTCGAAGGCCAGCACGGCGGCGGCGCCACAGATGGCGCTGCCGGCGGCGGTCAGCATGGCGGTGTCACGGTCCAGCCCGAGCAGGCGCTGGCCGACCCAGGTGCCGATCAGCAGCGTGCCCACCACCACCGCCACCGAGACCGCCAGGCCCGGCAGGCCGACGGCGGCGATCTGCTGGATGCTGATGTTCAGGCCGTAGAAGGCCACGGCGATGCGCAGCAGGCGGCGCGCGGTGAAGTTGACGCCCACGCCCCAGTCGACCGGCATGGTGCCGCGCAGGAAGTTGCCGTACAGCATGCCACAGACGATGCCGACCACCAGCGGCGAAAAGCCCAGCTGGCGGATGGCGGGCAGGTCCGCCAGCTGCATGACCGCGGCCGACATCAGGCCGACGAACAGGACGCCGTTGAGCTTGTCGCGCCAGGGCGTGGCGGTGGCGGCCGGGGAGGCTGGCGCGGCGGGGGGGCGGCGGCCTGTTGGGGGACGGTGGTGCTGGCGGTGCTCATGGCGGGCCTTTGTGCATATCTAAATAACTGGACGAAATATTAATTTCATAGCCGTTATTTGGAAAATTTTCATTTTTGATATGAAATATCGGAAATTCTGATAATCAAGCCGCCGTGGCGGCCCCGGCCTGGAACGATCCATGACGCCCGATCAATTGCTCACCTTTGCCACGGTGGCCGATGCCGGCAACATCAGCCGCGCGGCGCAGCAGCTGCACCTGTCGCAGCCGGCCGTGTCGGGCCAGCTGCGCGCCTTGCAGGAATGGTTCGGCGAACCGCTGTACCGCCGCAGCGGCCACGGCATCGCCCTGACCGAAGCGGGCGAGCGCCTGGCCGAGCAGGCGCGCCAGCTGCGCCAGGTGTATCGCCAGGCCCAGGCGGTGCGGGAGTCCTGGCGCGGCCTGGAAACCGGCGCGCTGCGGCTGGGGGCCAGCACCACGCCCGCCAGCTACCTGCTGCCCGCCCTGGTGGCGGATTTCCGCCAGGCGTTCCCGGCCGTCAGCCTGCACCTGTCCGATGGCAATACCCGCGAGATCGTCGAGCGCCTGCCCGCGCTGGACCTGGCCTTCATCGAGGGCGACGTGCCGACGGGCCTGCCCGCCGATACCGCGGTGCACGCGTGGCGGCAGGACGAGGTGGTGGCGATCGTGCGCGCCGATCACGCGCTGGCCGGCAAGGGCGCGGTGACGCTGCGCGACCTGGCGCTGTCGGCGCTGGTGATGCGGGAACCGGGGTCAGGCGTGCGGCGGCTGGTCGAGCGGGCGTTTGCCGATGCCGGCCTGGCGCCGTCGATCGGGCTGGAGCTGGCCGGGGTGGAGGGGGTGAAGCAGGCGGTGCGCGCCGGACTGGGCGTGGGTTTCGTGTCCGCCATGTCGATGCGGCACGAGGACGGCGCGCTGGCCGCGTTGCGGCTGTTGCCGCGGCCGCTGACGCGCACGCTGAGCATCCTGGTGCCGCACGCGGATGCCGCCGCCCGCGCCGCCCAGCGCTTCCTGGCGATGTGCCTGGCGGTGCGGACGGGGCAGGGGGGGCGGTTTCTAGCGGGAGGTCAGGGCTTGGCCAGGCGCTTGAGCGCCAGCTGCACCCAATAGGTGCCGCCCAGCGCCAGCAGGTCGTCGTTGAAGTCGTAGCTGCCGTTGTGCAGCATGCACGGGCCCAGGCCATGGCCGGCGGCGCGGTGGTCGCCGACGCCGTTGCCGATCCAGACGTAGCAGCCCGGCAGTTCCTGCAGCATGAAGGCGAAGTCCTCGGCGCCCATGGTGGGCTGCACGTGATCGTTGACCTTGTCGTCGCCGACGATGTCGCGCATCACGTCGGCGCAGAACGCGGCTTCCTCGGGATGGTTGATGGTGGGCGGGTAGTTGCGCTGGAAGGTGAACTCCACTTCGCAATCCATGGCGGCGCAGGTGTGGCGCGAGATCTCTTCCATACGGCGTTCGATCAGGTCCAGCACCTCGAGGGTGAAGGTGCGCACCGTGCCGCGCAGTTCGGCGTGGTTGGGCACCACGTTGTCGGCGCTGCCGGCGTGGATCTGCGTGATGCTGAGCACCGCGGCGTCGAGCGGATTGCGGTTGCGCGTGATGATGGTCTGCAGCGATTGCGCCAGTTGCACCGCCGCCATCACCGGGTCGATGCCCAGGTTGGGCATGCCGGCATGGGTGCCCTTGCCCTTGACCACGATGGAGAATTCGTTGCTGGAGGCCATGATGGGGCCGGCGGTCACGCCGAACTGGCCGGGCGCCATGCCGGGCCAGTTGTGCATGCCGAACACGGCTTCCATGGGGAAGCGCGTGAACAGGCCGTCGTCGATCATGCGCTTGGCGCCGCCGCCGCCTTCCTCGGCGGGCTGGAAGATCACATAGACCGTGCCGGCGAAGTCGCGGTGCTGCGCCAGGTAGCGCGCGGCGGCCAGCAGCATGGCGGTGTGGCCGTCGTGGCCACAGGCGTGCATCTTGCCGGCATGCTTGCTGGCGTGGGCGAAGGTATTGGCTTCCTGCATCGGCAGGGCGTCCATGTCGGCGCGCAGGCCGACGGCGCGTTCGCCGGGACGGTCGCCGCGGATGATGCCGACCACGCCGGTGCCGCCGAGGCCGCGATGGATTTCAATGCCCCATTCTTCGAGCTTGGCCGCGACCACGTCGGCGGTGCGGAATTCCTCGAACGCCAATTCGGGATGCGCGTGGATGTCGCGTCGGATCTGGGAGATATCGTCGCGCCAGGCGACGATGGGATCGAGGAGTTTCATGGGAAGAATCAGGCGGAATTTGGGAACGCAACAAGGTTATCATCAATCAAAAACCAATTTAATGGAGACAAACACCATGACCCGTCCGTGGCTTGCCCATTACCCGAAAGGGGTGCCCGCCGATATCTCCATCGACGGCTATGCGTCGCTCACCGACCTGCTGGACCGGGCCTGCAAGCAGTACGCGACCCGCATCGCCTGCACCGCCATGGGCAGCGACATCACCTATGCGCAGCTTGACGCGCATGGCCGCGGGTTCGCCGCCTGGCTGCAGAGCCTGGGGCTGCCCAAGGGGTCGCGGGTCGCGCTGATGATGCCCAACGTGCCGGCCTACCTGGTGGCGCTGCTGGGCACGCTGCGGGCCGACCACGCGGTGGTCAACGTCAACCCGCTCTATACCCCCGATGAACTGCAGCGGCAGTTGCAGGACAGCGGCGCGGCGGTCATCGTCATCCTGGAGAATTTCGCCCACACGCTGCAGAGCGTGACCGACCGCGGCCAGCTCAAGCACGTCGTGGTGACCGGCCCGGGCGACCTGCTGGGCGGCCTGAAGGCGCCGCTGGTGAACCTGGCGGCGCGCTATATCAAGAAGCTGGTGCCGGCGTGGCATATCGACGGCGCGCAGATGCTGCCGAAGGTGCTGGCCAGGGGAGCGGGCCTGCCGTTCACGGCGCCGGTCATCTCGATGGACGACCTGGCGGTGCTGCAATACACCGGCGGCACCACTGGCGTGCCCAAGGGCGCCATGCTGACGCATCGCAACCTGACGTCCAACGTGATGCAGATGGAAGCGGTGGCCTCGCCCGCGCTGCATGACCTGGCGGGGCAGCAGATCACGATCCTGAGCGCGCTGCCGCTGTACCACGTGTTCGCCATGACGGTCTGCGGCCTGTACGGGCTGCACGCCGGCATGCGCAACGTGCTGATCATCAATCCGCGCGACCAGCCATCGCTGATCGGCGCGTGGCGCAAGACGCCCATCAATGTGTTCCCGGGCGTCAATACGCTGTTCAACGCGCTGGTCCACAACGAGGATTTCGCCAAGCTGGATTTCTCCGGCTTGCGGCTGACGCTGGGCGGCGGCATGGCGGTGCAGCAGGCGGTGGCCGAGCGCTGGCTCAAGGTCACGGGCCGGCCGCTGGTCGAGGGCTATGGCCTGTCCGAAACCTCGCCGGTGGCCACGGTCAATCCGACCGATACCGACGCCTACTCCGGCGCCATCGGCCTGCCGCTGCCGTCCACCGATGTCGCGATCCTGGATGACGCGGGCAACGAGGTGGCGCTGGGCGAGCGCGGCGAAGTGGCCATCCGCGGGCCGCAGGTCATGGCCGGCTACTGGCAGAAGCCGGAAGAGACCCGCCACGCCATGACCGCCGACGGCTTCTTCCGCACCGGCGATATCGGCATCATGGACGACAAGGGCTACACCCGCATCGTCGACCGCAAGAAGGACATGATCACGGTGTCCGGCTTCAAGGTCTATCCGAACGAGGTCGAGGCGGCCGTGGCGCAGATGCCGGGCGTGCTCGAATGCGCCGCCATCGGCGTGCCGGACGAGCATTCGGGCGAGGCCGTCAAGGTGTTCGTGGTGAAGAAGGATGCGTCGCTGACCGAGGCCCAGGTGCAGCAGTGGTGCAAGGACAAGCTGACCGGCTACAAGCGGCCGCGCTTCGTCGAATTCCGCGACGAGCTGCCCAAGAGCAACGTCGGCAAGATCCTGCGGCGCGAATTGCGTCCGGACGCCGAGGCCGCCGCGCCGCAGGGCCAGGCGGCCTGATCGCGCGGGTCGCGCGGGCGGCCGGGCCTCAGCCCGGCTGGTCCAGGTGCGGGGCGATCATCTCGTGCAGGGCGCGTTCGATGTCGGGATTGCCGGCCACGACGCGCCTGCCGATGGGCCAGGAGTCCTGCTGGTGCATGTCGTTGCAGGCGCCGCCGGCTTCGCGCACGATCAGCGTGCCCGCGGCCACGTCCCAGGGCGCCAGTCCCATTTCCCAATAGCCGTCGTAACGGCCGCAGGCGGTCCAGGCCAGGTCCAGCGCGGCCGCGCCCATGCGCCGCACGCCGCGGGCGCGGTTGATGGCGTCATGCAGCATCGGCATGTACTGGCTGGCGAAGGAAAAGTCGCGGAAGGGAAAGCCGGTTGCCAGCACGGCGTCGTCCAGCGTGCGGGTGCGCGAGCAATTGATGCGGCGGCCGTTGAGCCAGGCGCCCAGGCCATATACGGCGGTGAACAGCTCTTCGCGGCAAGGGTCGTAGACCACGCCGGCCACGGGCGTTTCGCGGGCCAGGCGTTCGGTGGGGGACACCGCGGTGCCGGCGTGCGCGATGAGCGCGATCGACACGGCGTAATGCGGAATGTCGTGCAGGAAATTGGTGGTGCCGTCGAGCGGGTCGATGTACCAGGTGGCGGCGCCTTGCGCCTGACCGCCGGTCTCTTCGGCGACGATGCCGAACTGGGGCGTGCGCGCCTGCAATTCCTCGATGATCGCGGCCTCGGCCTCGCGGTCGGCCTGGGACACGAGATCGTTGCGCGCCTTGCGATCGATCACGAGATCGGCGCGATGATGCGCGTAGGATTGCAGGATGGCCGCGCCGGCGTGGGCTGCCGTGACCGCGGCGTCGAGCGCGGCGCACAGGTCTACGGGCGAGGCGAGCGAGCGGGGCGGGTCATAGGTTTCCATGAAACCAGTGTAAGCCCAGCCATGCGTCAAATCCGTGGCGGCGCGGCAAAAGCCCGGACGCCCGTGGCGCGCATCCAACGCAGCCGGCCGCGCCAGCCGATAATCCATCTTTTCCGATCGCCGCCGTTTCCATGTCTTCGTCCTACGTGCCCCTGACCCCCGCGGTCGCTGAATTCGATGCGCAGGGCCGGCTCTATAGCCCGGCCTATGGCGACGTGTACCACTCGCCGTCGGGCGCGCTGGGCCAGGCCGAACACGTTTTCCTGCGCGGCAACGGCCTGCCTGAACGCTGGCGCGGACGCGGCGCCTTCACGGTCTGCGAGACCGGTTTCGGCCTGGGGCTCAATTTCCTGGCGTTGTGGCGCGCGTGGCGCGATGATCCGCAGCGCTCGCGCACCCTGCACGTGGTGTCGCTGGAGGCGCACCCGTTCGGCCGCGCGGACTTGCAGGCCTTGCTGGCGCGCCATGCGCCCGAGCCCCTGGCCGCGCTGGCGGCGCAACTGGCGGCGCAGTGGCCGGCCTTGCTGCCCGGCCTGCACCGGCTGGAATTCGAGGGCGGCGCGGTGACGCTGACGCTCGGTTTCGGCGATGCGCAGGCGCTGGCGCCGCGGCTTGCGGCGCGGGTCGACGCGTATTTCCTGGATGGTTTCGCGCCGGAGCGCAATCCGCGCATGTGGCAGGCCGCCTTGCTCAAGGACCTGGCGCGGCTGGCCGCGCCGCAGGCTACGGTGGCCACCTGGGCCTGCACCGGCGAATTGCGCCAGGCCCTGCGTGATGCGGGGTTCGATGTCCGGCGGGCGCCGGGCTATGGCGGCAAATGGCACATGACGGTGGGCACCGCCACGCCCGGCGCCGACGCCGCGCCGGCCGCGGCGGCCGAGGAGGGCCGTCATGCGCTGGTGGTGGGGGGCGGGCTTGGCGGGGGGCGGGCATCGCGCAGTCCCTGGCGCTGCGAGGCTGGCGCGTGACGGTGCTGGATGCGGCGCTGGCGCGGGGCGCGCTGGCCCATGCCGGCCACACCGCGGCGGCGCTGACGCCGGTGCTGGCGCGCGACGACAACGCCCGCGCGCGCCTGTCGCGCGCGGGCAGCGGACGCGCCCAGGCTCGCTGGGCCGGGCTGGCCGGCGGCGCCGCGCCGACCGTGTGCGGCACCGTGCAGCTGGAGCGAGATGCGGGCCGCGCCGCGGCGCTGGAAGAAACATTGTCGGTGCTGGCGTTTCCGCGCGACTGGGTGCGCGCGGTCAGCCGCGACGAGGCCAGCGCGCTGGCCGGATTGCCGCTGGCGCGCGGCGGCATCTTCTTCGGTCAGGGCATGCTGGTGCAGCCCGGCCAATTGATCCCGGCCTTGCTGGCGACGCCCGGCGTGCGCGTGGCGGCGGGGACGGTGGCGCGGGTGGTGGCCGAGGGCGCGGGCTGGCGCGCGTTCGACGCCGCGGACACGGAGCTGGCGCGGGCCGATGTCGTGATCCTGGCCAACGCCTTCGGCGCGCAGGGCGTGCTGGCGGCCAGCGGCCTGCTGGCGCCGCTGCCGCGGGTGGCGCAGATGCATGCGCTGGCGGGCGAGGTCACGCTGGTGCCGGCGGCGGCGCTGGGCGGCGGTCCGCGCTGCGTGGTGGGCGGCGAAGGCTACCTGCTGCCCGATACCGGCGCCGGTTGCGTGGCGGGCAGCACCTATGTGCACGGCGCCACCGAGGCGCGTATCGGCGCCGAAGGCCAGCGCGTCACGTTGGACAAGGCGGCGGGACTGCTGGGCGGCGGTTTTCCGGCTTTCGACGCCCTGGCGCCGGGCAGCTTGCCGGGCTGGGCGGGATGGCGGGCGGTCTTGCCGGGACGCCTGCCCGCCGTGGGCGAGCTGACCCATGCGCCGGGGCTGTGGCTGGCGGCCGGTTACGCGTCGCGCGGGCTGTCCTGGTCGGCGCTGATGGGGGACCTGATCGCGGCCCGGCTATGCGGCGAGCCGTCACCGCTTGAAACCGATCTGTCCCGGTTGATCGCGCCACGCTGAAAAAAACTTCTGCGGGGCTGCCGGGCGCGGAATGGGGTGGCGTAGAATTGGGGCAAATGCCAGGATTTGGCGCCAAATGGGCCCGCGTTGGGCGCAGGTTTGGTGTTCCGGAGGCGCTCTGGCGACGACGCGCGGGAGGCCGGCCGGGGGCTTTGTGACCCCTTTTTTTGGATGATATCGCCATCCAAAAGAGGGGCCGAGTTTATTTCAAAGCTCAAATCCGTCAAAATAGCGTCTTTTGATGGTTTTTGGCTTAAGCCGGGGGATGCTCTGTGCCGCCCAAGTTCGACTTTGCCCATACTACCCAGCTCGACACCATCGAGCTGCTGACGTCCCGCCCCAGTCGCATCGATTTCGACGCGGGCGATGGGTTGCACCTGGTAGTCGAGGCGCATGCGCCTGGTGTGTTTCGCCTGCGCTGCGGCGAGGCGAACCACCTTACCGATGACAAGCCCGGCGCGCGCGCGCGCGCCGTGGCCGAGATGCTGCTCGCGCGCCAGGAGGCGGTGGGCGAGGCCGCCATCGCCCCGCGCGAAGGCGGGGACGGTTGGCGCATCACCCAGGGCGATGTGGCCCTGGAGCTCCAATCCAACCCGGTGCGCTTTGCGCTCTATCGCAATGAAGAGCGGGTGTTCGAGTCCGAGGTTTCCGCGCATACGCCCGCATTCGGGCACAACGCGCTGGACCAGGCCGACGACGCGGTCTGGACGGCGGGCTTCACCCTGCTGCCGGACGAGCGCGTGTACGGCCTGGGCGAAACCCCGGGCGACCTGAACCGCCGCGAAGAATCCGTGGTCTCCGACGATCCCGAGCATCGCGCCCTGCCGCTGGCATGGAGCCCGCGCGGCTGGGGTCTGTACGTCAACACCATGCGCCGCGTCGAGCACGCGGTGGGCACGGCGCCGGCCGATTCGGCCTACGTCGTCAGTGTCGACGACGTGGTGCTGGACGTGTTCCTGTTCGCCGGCGAGCCCGCTGAAATCCTCAACCAGTACACCGCGTTGACCGGCCGCGCCGGCCAGCCCGTGCTGTGGGCGATGGGCGCGTGGCTGCAGCAGGCCAGCGGCGAAATGCCGACGCAGACCGTGGCCCTGCTGGGCCGCATGCGCGAGAACCAGATCCCGGTCGACGCCGTGACGCTGGCGCAGCCGGCGGCGTGGGGCTTCCAGGCCGACAAGACCGTGTTCGAATGGGATGCCCAGCGCTTCCCCGACGCCAAGCAGATGCTGGCGCTGTTCCACAAGCACAACGTGCACGTGGCCGCGTCCGGTTTTCCCGGCGTCATCAAGACCAGCCCGTTGTTCGAGGAACTCGAAGACCGCGGCTGGCTGCTCACGCGTGAAGACGGCTCGGCGCAGGTGTTCGACGGCATCGCCGCCACCTCCGGCCAGCCCTACGGCCTGCTGGACCTGACCTATCGCGACATCTACAACCTGTGGGTCGAGCGCCATCGCCAACTGGTCGAGGACGGCCTGGACGCGCCGGCCTGCGACGCCCAGATCGCCATCCCCGACGGTGTCACCGCCCGCAATGGCGAGACCGGCCCGGCGCTGCGCAGCATGTATCCGCTGCTGGTGCGCCGCGCGCTGTTCGACGCCGTCGCCGGCCTGAAGGTGCCGCCCGAAGGCGTGGTGCCCAGCACCGACCTGTTCCCCGCCGCGCAGCGCCTGCCGTGGCAGGTGGGGCCGCAGGTCGACAACACCTGGGAAGGCCTGCGCCATACCCTGCGCACCGCGCTGTCGATCGGCGCCTCGGGCCTGCCGGTCCAGGTGCACGGTATCGGCACCGGGTCGCGCGGCACGGCCGACATGACGCCCGAGCTGTACCTGCGCTGGCTGACCGCCGGCGTGTTCTCGGCGAACTTCTCGTTCCAGGGCGTGAATGGCCTGCTGCCGTGGGACTTCGGCGACGAGACGCTGGCCCAGGTCAAGACCTGGATGCAGTGGCGCTATCGCCTGGTGCCCTATGTGCTGGGCGCCATCGAGGATGCCGCGCGCACCGGCCTGCCGGTGCAGCGTTCCATGGCGCTGTCGTTCCCGAACGATCCGCACGCCCACGAATGGGATCTGCAATACCTGCTGGGCCCGGCCCTGCTGGTGGCGCCGATCACCGCGCCGGGCAAGCAGGTGCGGGTGTATCTGCCCAAGGGCGAAGCCTGGTGGGACCTGAACACCGGCCATCGCTACGAAGGCGGCACCACCTGGACCATCGATTGCGATCATGGCCAGTTCCCGGTGTTCGGGCGCGAAGGGCACATGCTCTGTCTGGGTCCGGCGGCGCAGCACACGGGCGAATTCAATTCGGCCCGCATCCTCGACGAAGTCTGGATGTTCGGCATGCCTGTGCATAACCCGGTGGTCATGCGTAACAAGATCCGCGTCATGCAGATGCAGGGCTCCAGCTACATCAAGGGGCTGGAAGGCCTGCGCATTTCGCCGTCGGAAGGCCTGGAGGTCAAGCGCCGCGGCGCCGAGGTCCGTATCTCCCGCGCTCGTTGAGCCAGGCGGGGCTGGTCCGCCGGCCTCCGATGCAAAAAGGGCAGTCAGGAAGGCTTTCCTTCCCGACTGCCCTTTACGTCTTTTTGTGGACGTATTCTATATTACTGTCAGTTATTAAAAATGGAAAAAACGGTCGTTCTCTTTAGAAGAGAAAAGATACAAAATCGCTTGCCATGATTCAGATCGAGAACCTATCCAAGACCTACGCCACGCCGCACGGCCAGTTCCAGGCGCTGCGTGGCATCAACCTGCACATCCAGCAGGGCGAGGTCTTCGGCATCATCGGCCCCAGCGGGGCCGGTAAAAGCACGCTGGTCCAGTGCATCAATTTGCTGGAGCGTCCCAACGAGGGCTCCATCGCCATTGGCGGCCAGGCGCTGACCGGCTTGAGCGAGGCGCAACTGCGCGCCCAGCGCCGCCGCATCGGCATGGTGTTCCAGGGCTTCAACCTGCTGTCGCGCCGCACGGTGTACGGCAACGTGGCGCTGCCACTGGAAATCGCCGGCGTCGCCAAGAGCGAGATCCCGGCCCGCGTCGAGCGCCTGCTGGCGCTGGTGGGCCTTGAGCACCTGCGCGACCGATATCCCAGCCAGATCAGCGGCGGCCAGAAGCAGCGCGTCGGCATCGCGCGCGCCCTGGCCAACAATCCGGACGTGCTGCTCAGCGACGAAGCCACGTCCGCGCTCGATCCCGAGACCACCCACAACATCCTGGCGCTGCTGCGCGACATCAATCGCAAGACTGGCGTCACCGTGGTCATGATCACGCACCAGATGGAAGTGGTGCGCGAAGTCTGCGACCGCGTGGCCGTGCTGTCGCAGGGCGAAGTGGTCGAGATGGGCAGCACCCGCGAAGTGTTCGCGCAGCCGCGCCACGAAGTGACCCGCGCCATGGTGTCGGCCGCGACCGCCTCGGACCTGACCGACGCCACGCTGGCCGCCGTTAAGCAGCGCATCGAGACGCTGGCCGCCGCCAAGCCGGGCCAGGCCGTGCGCCTGCTGCGCCTGTCGCTGACCGGCACCGACGCGTCGGGCTCGTTCCTGTCCGACCTGTCGACGCAGTATTCGCTGGACGTGGGCCTGGTGCAGGCGCGCGTCGAAGACATCCAGGGCGTGGCCGTCGGCACGATGTTCGTGCTGGCCCAAGGCGCGCCCGCCGCGGTCAAGGACGCCATCGCCGCGTTGACCGCCCGTGACATCACCGTTGAAGAAATTGCTCATGAGTCCGCAACTGATCGACCTGCTTATTACGTCGCTGCTTGACACCCTGCTGATGGTGGGCGTGGCCAGCGCCATCGCGGTGCTGGTCGGCATTCCGCTGGGCGTGATCCTGACCGTCACCGCGCGCGGCAACATGCTCGAGAACCAGGCCGTCAACCACGCGCTGGGCGCGGTCATCAACGCCACCCGCTCGGTGCCGTTCGTGATCCTGATGGTCGCCATCATTCCGTTCACGCGCCTGGTGGCGCAGACCTCGATCGGCACCACCGCGGCCATCGTGCCGCTGTCGGTGGCCGCGATTCCGTTCATGGCGCGCATCGCCGAGAACGCCATGCGCGAAGTCGATCCGGGCCTGATCACCGCCGCGCGCGCCATGGGCGCGTCGCCGATGCAGATCATCATGAAGGTGCTGCTGCCCGAGGCGCTGCCCGGCCTGATCGCCGCCACCATCGTCACCGTGGTCAGCCTGATCGGTTATTCGGCCATGGCCGGCGCCATCGGCGGCGGCGGCCTGGGCGACCTGGCGATCCGCTATGGCTACCAACGCTTCCAGTCCGACGTGATGGCCGCCGTGGTCATCGTGCTGATCGTGCTGGTGCAGCTGATCCAGAGCCTGGGCGACCGCTACGTGCGCCGCATCTCGCACCGTTGAACGCAGGCTTTCCTCATCCTTCTCCTCCTTCCGACATTCGGGAAATTCGCAACATGAGCATCAAGGTTTTGAAGTCGCTGGCCGCGTTCGCCCTCGGCGCCGCCGTATTCGCCCAGCCCGCGCTGGCCCAGGACAAGCCGCTGAAGGTCGGCGTCACGGCCGGCCCGCACGCCCAGATCTTCGACGTGGTCAAGCAGGAAGCCGCCAAGCAGGGCCTGAACATCCAGGTGATCGAGTTCACCGACTACGTGCAGCCCAACGTCGCGCTGGCCTCGGGCGACCTGGACGTCAACAGCTACCAGCACCAGCCCTACCTGGACAACGCCAACGCCGACCGCGGCTACAAGCTGGTCAGCATCGCCAAGACCGTGATCTTCCCGATCGGCATCTACAGCAAGAAGATCAAGTCGCTGGCCGAGCTGAAGGAAGGCGCCCGCATCGCGCTGCCGAACGATCCCACCAACGGCGGCCGCGCCCTGTTGCTGCTGCAGGCCAACGGCCTGATCAAGCTGCGTCCGGAAGCCGGCCTGAAGGCCACCCCGATCGACGTCATCGAGAACCCGAAGAAGCTGCGCTTCATCGAACTGGACGCCGCCCAGCTGCCGCGTTCGCTGGACGACACCGACGCCTCGGCCGTGAACACCAACTTCGCGCTGGAAGCGGGCCTGAACCCGGCCACCGACGCCATCGCCCAGGAATCGCCCAACTCGCCGTACGCCAACGTGCTGGTGGTGCGTGAAAAGGACAAGGACCGTCCCGAGTTCGCCAAGCTGGTCAGCATCTATCACAGCCCGGCCGTGAAGCAGTTCATCGAGACCAAGTTCAAGGGCGCGGTGGTGGCTGCCTGGTAAGCCAGGATCGCCTCTCCGATGCAGAACGGCCGCGCAAGCGGCCGTTTTTCGTTGACGCGCGCGGGGCGGCCATTTTCCATTGTCCCGCCGGGCCGACCGGAGGGGCGTGTGCACTGGCGCGTCGGGCGGGTCGCGAACGGATGTTGCGTCGTTGAGGCGCCTCGTCTCTATTTTTTGACAAGGTCTGCGAAATCAGCCATAATTTCTGGCTTCGGTCGGGCTGATAGCTCAGTCGGTAGAGCAGCGGACTTTTAATCCGTTGGTCGCGAGTTCGAGTCTCGCTCAGCCCACCACCCCAATTTGCCGGAGCAAATGCCTGCGAGGTTGTTCAGGTCTTTGTTCCAGGCGGCCAGATTGCCTCTTGCGCCGCCGCATCGAAAAGACGCCGCTTTCATAGCGGCGTTTTTTTTTGCGACGCAGGTCTTGCCGCGGTTTTCTTCTGGCAGGGGCAGGGCCAGCATCGCATCCCGGCGGGGGAATCGTGTCATAATCAATAACGATTCCCATTTCCCTATTTTGTGCGCCGTGGACTCCCATCTGGCCAGAAACGCCCGCTTCGCCAGCATCTACAAAGACGATCATCCGTGGCTCGAGCGGCGCTTGCGCGATGGCCTGCGCAATCGGGAAGATGCGCAGGACGTCGCCAGCGAGACCTTCACGCAGCTGCTGCAGGCGCCGGCGCTGCATCAGTTGCTCGAGCCACGCGCGATGCTGGTCACGATCGCGCGACGCATCACCTGGCGGCTCTGGCGCAGGCGTGAACTGGAGCGGGCCTGGCTCGACATGCTGCGCATCCAGCCCGAACTGGTGGAGCCTTCGGCGGAGAGCCGCTACCAGACCTTGCAGGCATTGCAGGCCCTGGACGCCGTCCTCGATGGCTTGTCCTCCAAGGCCCGCATGGCGTTTCTCTACAGCCAGCTCGACGGCATGACGCATGTCGATATCGCCGGCCGCCTCGCTGTGTCTCCCACGATGGTGCGCAAGTACATCGCCCAGGCCTTGCAGCGCTGCTGCGCAGCGTTCGACGCATGAGCGCCACGCCCGCCACCGAGGCGCGCGAGGCCGCCATCGCCTGGCGGCTCTGTCTGTCGGGGGGGGGCGCGGCCACCGAAGCCGACCAGCGCGCATTCGAGGCCTGGTTGGCCGCCAGTCCGTCGCATCAGGCGGCCTGGCACCACCTGGAGGCCGCGCTCGGCAGCGCGCTGCACGCCATCGATCCCCGTCTGTTGAGCGCTTCCGGCGCGTTGCGGCGTTCCCTGCTGCGGCCGCAGGAGGCCCAGCGGCGTCGATTGAACAAGCTGCTCCTGACCGCCGGCGGGCTGTTCGGCGGCGCCGTCTGCCTGGACCGGTTCCTGCCGCTGACCCACGTGGCGGCGGACTATCTGACCGGCACCGGACAGCGCCGCACCGTGGCCTTGCCCGATGGCGCCATCATGGAACTGGACGCGCGCACCGCGGCCAGCGTCGATTTTTCGGGCGGGCGGCGGCGGGTGCGACTGGAAGCGGGCGCCATTGTCGTGAGGCTGGCCGACGGCGCCGACGCGGTTGGCGGAGCGTCACCGTTGCGCATCCAGACCGCGCAAGGCACGGTGCTGCCGCGCAGCGGCAGCGTCCTGGTGCGATGCGCCGAGAATCGCAGCCAGTGCGTGGCGCTGACCGGACAGGCCGGGATCGTCACCGTGGGCGGCCAGCAGCGCTTGCTGGCCGAGGGGGAGGGTGCGTGGTTCGACGCGCACAGGATCGACCCGGTCCAGGCGGCGCAGACCCATGCGGCCGCCTGGCAGGAAGGGCGGATCGAGGTCCACGACGAACCGCTGCAACGGGTGATCGACGCGCTGGCGCGCTATCGCCCCGGCTGGATCCGGGTGTCTGCCGCCGCCAGCCGCCTGCGGGTATCCGGCCTGTTCCCGCTGGACGACACCGAGCGCGCCCTCGAAGCCCTGCGCCACACGCAGCCGATCACCCTGCGCCGCTTCGGCGCCTGGCTGGTGATGATCGACGTCGCGACGCGGCAGGCCTGAGGCGCGCTTGCCGCGCCACGGAAAATTTTCCGCACTGGGTGTTTTTTTGGCGACGCCATTGCACATACATGGAACGCGTCTTCACGCAATCACGGAGTGTTCCATGTTCTGCTTCAGGTTCCCGGCTTCCCGCGCGCTGGCCGCGCTCGCCTTCGCCGCCGCCGTCCCGGTCCAGGCGCAAGTCGCCCAGGAGGTCCGGTCGTACCGCATCGCGGCCGGCCCGCTCGACGTCGCGCTGACCCAGATCGCGCGGACCGCGGGCGCGGTGATCTCGTATTCGCCCGAACTGGTGGCCGGCAAGATGGCGCCGGCGGTCTCCGGCGACCTGACGCTGCGGCAGGCCGCCGGGCGCGCGCTGGCCGACTCGGGCCTGGAGCTGTCCACGGCGGCGGACGGCACCCTGACGCTGCGCCGAAGCGCGACGGGCGTTGCCACGCTGGCGCCGGTGAGTGTCGAGGGCGCCACGCTGGGGCCGGTCACCGAGGGCTCGGGCGCGTACACGATCGGTTCGATGAGCACCGCGACCAAGTTCCAGCTGTCCCAACGCGAGACGCCGCAGTCGATCAGCGTGGTGACGCGGCAGCAGATGGATGACCGGGGTTTCCAGTCATTGGACGAGGTGGCGCGCGATACCACCGGGCTGACCACGCGCCAGATCGGCGGCGGCGAGCGGACCCAGTTCTTCTCGCGCGGGTTCGAGATCAGTTCCTTCCTGGCCGACGGGGTGCCGCTGGGCTACGACTACGACACGCAGGGCGTCGCCACCCTGGCGATGTATGACCACGTGGAGGTGCTGCGAGGCGCCTCCGGGCTGATGACCGGCGTGGGCAATCCTTCGGGCACGATCAATCTGGTGCGCAAGCGGCCGACCGCCACGCCGCAGTTCTCGGTGACGACCAGCGCGGGCAGCTGGGACAACTACCGTGGCGAGGTCGATGGGTCGGGTCCTCTGAACGCCAGCGGCAGCGTGCGCGCGCGTGGCGTGGTCGCCTACCAGGATTCGCGCACTTTCAAGAAGGCGTACGAGCATCAGCGGCAGCTGTACTACGGCACGATCGAGGCCGACCTGGGCGCGAACACCACGCTGAGCGTGGGCGGCTACTACAACCGCGAGGACAACCCGGGCGCCGACTGGAACGGCCTGCCGACGCGGCGTGATGGCTCGTTCTACGACTTCAAGCGGTCGACCCGCCTGACCCCCGACTGGGCCTACTGGAACAAGGAGAACTCCAGCCTGTTCGCCGAACTGGACCACCGTTTCGCGAACGGCTGGAAAGGCCGGGTGACGGCCCGCGTGCTGCGCTCGAAGCTGGACATGCTGGGCACGTATCTCTATCCCCTGGAGGATTCCGAGGACTTTGGCCAGGGCGCGGGCCAATACGCCTACGACAAGACGCAGCACAGCATCGACGGCTACCTGAGCGGTCCGTTCCAGTTGTTGGGCCGCACCCATGAACTGGTGCTGGGCGGCAGCTTTCGCCGCAACAAGGACGATGACGGCCCGGGCGGCTGGCCCACGGATTACAACGTGATCGTCGATCCGATGAACTGGGATTCCAGCGCGGTGCCCAAGCCCGCATTCACCTACCCGTGGTCGCGCAAGGGCCACCAGCGCCTGTCCAGCGCGTACGCCACCACCCGGCTCAGCCTGGCCGATCCCCTGACGCTGATGGTGGGGGCGCGCGTCGATTCGTATGAATACCGCATGACGCTGAAGTCCGGCGACTACGTCGATCCGGCCGGCTACAAGGTGAGCAACGAGATCACGCCCTACGCCGGGCTGGTCTACGACCTGGATGCCCACCACTCGGTCTATGCCAGCTGGACCTCGATTTTCCAGCCGCAGAACTACCAGACGGCGACGGGCGCATTGCTGGATCCGGTGACGGGCACCAATCTGGAGGCCGGGATCAAGGGCGAGTACTTCGACGGCAGGCTCAACGCCAGCGCCGCGATTTTCCAGATCAACCAGCGCAACCTGCCGGTCACGCAGTTGCAGTCCACTTGCGCGAACCCGACCCAGTCGTGCTATTCGCAATCCGGCGAGGTGCAGAGCCGGGGGGTGGAGCTGGAACTGGCCGGCACGCTGACGCCGGGTTGGCAGGTCATGGCCGGCTACACCTACAACCAGTCCAAGTACCTCAAGGATTCGGAGAACGGTCCGGCCGGCACGCGCTATGACACGCAGACGCCGCGCCACCTGTTCAAGCTGTCCACCATGGTCACGCTGCCCGGCGCGCTGAACGCATGGCGCGTGGGCGGCGCGGTCCGCCTGCAAAGCCCGATCAGCCTGCCGCGCTACAACGTGCGGCAGGCGGGCTACGGCATTGTCGATACGGTCGTGTCGTACCAGGCGAGCCGCAACCTGGACCTGCGCCTGAACGTGTACAACGTCTTCGACAAGTATTACTACCAGGCGATCGGCAGCACCCAGGACAACAACCATTTCGGCGCGCCGCGGTCGTTCCTGCTGACCGCCAAATACACCTTCTGAGTCAGGGGGGGTCAAAGCGGCAGCAGCGCCGTCGCCTCGATCTCCACCAGCATGCCGTCCAGCGCCAGGCGCGGCACCGGGATCAGGGTGCAGGCCGGCGCCAGGTGGATGCCCCAGCGCGCCTTGATCTCGTGGGTGAACAGCGCCAGGCGTTCCTGGCTGTGATCGACCACCAGCACGGTCAGCTTGGCGACATCGAACAGCGTGGCGCCGGCGCCTGCCAGTGCGGTCTGGACGTTGTCGAGCGCCTGGCGCACTTGCAGCACGAAGTCGGGGTGCAGCTCGCCCCGGGTGTTTTCACCGCCCTGGCCGGCGGCGAACACCAGGCGCGCGGGCGTGTCGGCGACGGCCACGTGCGAGTAGCCGTTGGGACGGGGGTCGTACAGGCCGGGCGGATTGAGGAAGGCGAGCGAGGGCAGGGCGGGGGTGATGCGGGACGACATGCTGGACTCCGGGAACGATTCGTCTTGTTGGAGCGCCAGTATCAGACCTCAACCACGGTTGAGGTCAAGGCAGGCCGCCAGGCATCACTTGTCGGCCGGGGCGACGGATCCGCGCCGGATCAGGACAGCGTGCGCGGCGGCATGGCCGACAGGTCGGCCAGGCTCAGGCCGCAGCCGCGGGCGCGTTCGGCCAGGATGGCGCTGTGCTGCAGCGCCCGCTGGCTTTCGGCCAACAGCACGTCCAGCTGTTCGTCGAGGGACGACGCCATGGCCCAGGCGCGCTCGGTGAACTCGGCCGAAAAGGCGTCGGCACAGGATTTGCAGATGGCGGCCCCGTTTCTTTCCAGCAGGGGCGCGCCTTGCGCCAGCGTCGATAGGCAAAAATGGCAGGCGAGGGCGCGGCTCATGCGTCGTGGGCTCGTGGTCGGTTTGAGGCCCGGCGCGGCGAAGGCCGCGGGGCCTGACCTACAGGACAACGGCTGATCGGACGAAGTCTTAAATCGCCGCGTGGCGGCGGCCCGCCGTCAGGCGACGTAAGCCGGGCGCAGCGGGGCGGCGATGGCCTGCGGCGTGACGTCGATCACGGTCTCGGCGGGCAGCTTGAAGAACGCGGCGGTGGCCGCCAGGCGCTTGGCCTGTTCCTCCAGCGAGGAGGCGGCGGCCGCCGCTTGCTCGACCAGCGCGGCGTTCTGCTGGGTGACGTCGTCCATCTGCGTGACCGCGCCGTTGATCTGGTCGATGCCGATGGACTGCTCGGTCGAGGCTTCGGTGATCTCGGCCATGATCAGGGTGACGCGCTGCACCGAGTCGACGATTTCCTGCATGGTGTCGCCGGCCGCGCGGACCTGCTCGGCGCCGCTGTCGACATTGCTGGAGGATTGCTCGATCAGGTCCTTCACTTCGCGCGCCGCCTGGGCGCTGCGCTGGGCCAGGGTGCGCACTTCGCCGGCGACCACCGCGAAGCCCTTGCCCTGCTCGCCGGCGCGGGCGGCCTCGACCGCGGCGTTCAGGGCCAGGATATTGGTCTGGAAGGCGATGCCATCGATCACCGAGACGATCTCGGAGATGCGGCGCGAGCTTTCCGAGATGCGGGCCATGGTTTCCACCACCTGGCCGACGGCCTGGCCGCCGCGCAGGGCGACGCCACGGCTTTCGGCGGCCAGGCTGTTGGCCTGGTGCGCGTGCTCGGTGTTCTGCTTGACCGCGGTGGCCAGTTCTTCCATCGACGCGGCGGTTTCTTCCAGCGAGGCGGCCTGTTCCTCGGTGCGCGCCGACAGGTTGGTGTTGCCCGACGAGATCTCGGCGGCGCCGGTGTTGATCTCGGTGACGCTGCGGCGCACTTCGCCCACCGTGCGGGTGAGGCTTTCCTGCATGCGCTTGAGGGCGGTGAACAGCACGCCGATTTCATTGCTGGAATTGACCGCGACGCGCTGCGTCAGGTCGCCGGAGGCGATGCGGTCGAAGTGCGTGGCGGCGTCCTTGAGGGGCTGCAGCACCTGGCGGCTGATGAAGCGCCAGCAACCCAGCGCCAGCGCGGCCGCCAGGACCAGCATGATGATGGTGGACAACTCGGCGCGTTCATAGCGCAGGTCGGATTCGGCGTTGATGGTGGCGCTGCGGCGTTCGGTGTGCTCGAGGAAGCTGTTCACACGTTCGGCGAAGCGGGCGTCGGCGCTGCGGGTGTCGACCACGGCGGCGGCGTAGCCCTCGGCCGACTGCTTTTGCAAGGAGGCTTCCAGGGCCTCGATGCTGCGCACGTAGGCGGTGAAAACGCTTTCCAGCTCGCCGGCCAGCTTCAGGCCGGCCTCGGTGTTCTTGCGCACGCGCTGGTACACCGCGAATTGCTTGCGCGCATCCTGCAGGTATTGGGTGGCCTGGTCGATGCTGCCTTGCGCCTGGCTGCCCTTGCCGGACACGATGTCCAGGTAGGCGGCCACCAGCGTCAGCCGGCTGCGCAGCAGCAGCGTCTGCGTTTCGTACAAGGGGCGGGTCTGCTCGGTGGCGACCGAGTTCAGGTCGTCCACCGCGGCATCGGCATCGCGGGCGTAGATCCAGCCCATGCTCGTGGCGGTTGCCAGCGCCAGGACGAAGATGGCCATCACGGCCAGCAGGCCGGTGCGTATCTTCAGGTTCTTAAGCATGGTGGGGAGGCTCCTGTGTGTGTCTTGGGGCTGACCCGTCAAAGCGTGGTCTCGGAAAATCCGGCTGACTGTAAATTTGAATTACAAATTTAACAATTGATCATTTTTCATCGAGGCATTCTGCTTTCGGCAATGCTGCCGCCGCGCCTGGCTTTCCTGCGCGTTGGCGGGCCCGGCCGCGGGGTCAGAACAGTTGGGGAGCGTCGCTGCGGATGAAGCGCAGGAAGCGGTGCGCGGCGTCCGACAGGGGGCGCGAGGCGTGCGTCTGGAACTGGAGCTGGCCGGCGTTGAGCAGCGCGTCATTGATCGGGCGGCAGATCAGCCGCCCGCTTTCGAGGTGTTCGGTGGCGGTCAGGCGGGCGCAGAGGGTGACCGCGTCGCTGGCCTGGACATAGTGATAGGCCGCGCCCGGCAGGTTCGAGGTGAAGGCCGGCGACAACGTGATGTTGTAGAGGCTGCAGGCCATGTCCAGCACCTGCCGCAGGGCGCTGCCGCCGTCCGGCAGCGCCAGCGGATAGGCCGACAGCTGCGTGATGTGCAGCGATTCGCTGGCGGCCAGCGGGTGGCCGGGGCGCATCACCGCGACGATCTCGGCGGGATGCGAATAGATCACGGCGATGTCCTTTTCCGCCGTGTGGCTGTAGGTGACGCCGATGTCGGCCTGCGCCGAACGGACCCGTTCGGCCACCAGGCCGGCGTCGAGGATGTGCAACTTGAAGCGGATGGTCGGGTGTTCGGCCTGGAAGGCGGCGAATTTGCGCGGCAGGGCGTAGGCGGCGAAGCCGGGCGCGCCGGCGATCTTCACGGTCTGGGTGTAGCGGCCGTTCTGGCCGTCGATTTCGGCATAGGTGCGGGCGGCGTCGGCCTCGACGCGGCGCGCATGGTCGGCCAGGATGCGGCCGACTTCCGTCACCCGCATGCCCTTGGGGTGGCGTTCGAACAATTGGTTGTGCAGGCGTTGCTCCAGGCCGGCGATCTGGCGGCTGACGGCCGAGCTGACGACGTTGAGCCGCGCGGCGGCGCCATTGACGGACCCTGTGTCGACGACAGTGAGAAAGTAACGAAGCGCGGTGCTGTCGAATTGGAATCGCTTCATTGATGTGCGTGCCGTAAATCTCAATGTCGAGTCCGGGCGGCTGGCAACCGCTATGAACAGCGCGGGAGGCGGCGGTCCTTGGGGTGGCCGCGCGCCGTGCCGTCTTGTGAACGCCACGGCCAACGGCGTCGGACCACGCAAGCGAGGGTGGGTTGCGCCGCGGGATGAGCGCTTTCCGGGAGCCCGGCGCGCTGCAATGCCAGCCCCGGGAGCCTGCGGGACAGGCGATTGGGCCAGTGGTGGAATTTATTCCAGCAACACCTTTTGCCACAATCGCAAATTTATCAATATTGCATTCTAATTTCGGCAATAAGCCCTGGCGCCGGGATTTACGGCCGTGCGCGGGCCGGATACGCAAAAAAAGCGCGCCCGAAGGCGCGCTTGAAAGCAGAGTGCAAGCGTGGTGCGCGTCAGTCGATCACGAAGCCGCCGGGGCCGGCCTGGCCGAGCAGTTCGCGCGCGCACTGCACCGCTTCATGCGGCGTGGCCACGGCCAGGAACGGCATGCCGAAGGCCCGCGCCATCTTCTCGCCGCGCTTGCGGATCTTGTCGAGCGCGCCGGCGTCGCGTTCGACGGCGATGAACGCGCGGCAACGCGCCTTCAGCCGCGGCATGTTGGTGGTCTGCCAGTCGATCATGGCCTTGCGGTCGTCGTGGCTGGCCTCGGTGCGCATGTCCGGCACCACCATGACGAAGGTCTGGGGGTTGTCGACCAGCATCTCCATCTCGCGGATCCAGCTGGCGGAATAGCCGGCCGGCGCGCTGCCGTGCCTGGCGGTGACGATGGGGAAGTGGGATAGATCGTGGAAGAAAAACTGGTCGCGGTTCATTCGAATTCTCCGATGGAAGGGGCGGGCGCGGCCTTGCGGCAGCCGCAGCCGCCGTAAAGCACCAGGCTGTAGGAATCCAGCGCGAAGCCGCGTTGCCTGGCGATATCGCGCACCAGCTGCGCCATCGCGGGGTCGCTGGATTCCTGGATCCGGCCGCAATGGCGGCAGACCAGGTGGTCGTGGTGTCCCTTGTCATTCAACTCGTACACGGTGGAGTGCGAGTCGAGCTGAGTACGTTTGAGCAGTCCGGCGTCCTCAAGTTGCGTGATGACGCGATAAACCGTGGCCAGGCCGATGCTGCTGCGTTCCGAGATGAGGTTGCGGTAGATGTCCGCCGCGCTCATGTGCTGGTCGGCGTGCTGGTGGAAGATGTCCAGGATCTTCAGGCGCGGGAAGGTGGCTTTGATGCCGGCCACGCGCAGGCGGGTATGGTCCATGTCGATTCTCCATTCGGGGGGGGGCGATGCCCGATTGATGAGAATGATGTACATTTTCAAATGACCCCGCTAACGGGAATCCGTCAACCTGTAGCTCAAATCTGCCAACCATGCGCGTGACCGTGGTCCACAACGCCTTGCCCGATGTCCTGCTGACGCCGTTCAGCATGCGGCATCCGCGCGCGTCCAAGGGGCTGTCCGTGCCTGACCACGTGCACAACGAGGGCATGCTGGTGCTGGTGCACGAGGGCCTGGTGCTGGTGCAGTCGGGCGCCGAGGTCTGGACCGTGCTGCCGGGCAGCCTGGGCTGGATTCCGCCCGGCGTGACGCACGCCGCGCGCTGGTTCGGGGAGGCGCGCGGGTCGTTCCTGTACGTGCGGCCCGACGCCTGCGCCCGGCTGCCGGATCATTGCCGCTCGTGGCCGTCGTCGCGCCTGATCGACGCGCTGATGGAACGCTTCACCACCAGCCCGCCCGGCGAGCTGTCCGAGGCCTACCTCGAGCAGCTGTTCGAGGTGCTGCTGGTCGAGGTCAAGCAGCGCGAGCACGCGCCGGTGTTGCTGCCGATGCCGGACGATCCGCGCCTGCAGGACCTGGCCAACACCCTGCTGGGCACGCCCGACGATCCTTCCGGCATCGACGAATGGGCGCAGCGGCTGAACATGTCGACGCGTACCCTGATGCGCCGTTTCCGCCAGGAGACCGGCGTCACGCTGGGCCAGTGGCGCCAGCAGGCGCGGCTGCTGCGTGGCCTGGAAATGCTGTGCCGCGGCGGTTCGGTCACGGAAGCCGCGCTGTCGGTCGGCTACGAAAGCACCAGCGCCTTCATCGGCAACTTCCGCGCCGCCTTCGGCATGACGCCCACGCGCTATCTGGCGGGCCGGGAATAAGTCTTCGACGGGCCGCCGGCCGGTCCGGGGCCGCGTGGCGGCAGGCCGCCAACACCCGTCGCCGGCCGCGCCCTCCAGCCCTGGCCAGCCTTTACGGATCTTCACTTTTTCCCGACAGATTTGCGGATCTTCGCGGATGCCCTTTGCCTACCATGGCGGCAGGGTAGGACAGGTCTTCTCGTCCTGCCCTCCATGCATCAAGGGTGTTCCATGACTTGCCAACCTTTCCTCGCTTTCTCGCCGGCCGGGAGCGCCGGCGCCGCCGCGGCTCCGACCCCGGTCCTCGCCTTCGCCCACGTCCTGGCGCGCCTGCTGGCGGCCACGCGCGCCGCCTGGCAGCTCGATGCCCCGGCCGGGAGCACGCCGTGACCACCCCGCGCACCGGCGCGTTGCTGATCCATGGCCTGGGCGGCACGGAATTCGACATGGGCTCGCTGCACAAGGTGCTGGCGCGCGCCGGGGTGGAAACCCATGGCGTGACCCTGCCCGGCCACGCGGGGCGGCCCGAGGACCTGCTGGACGTGCGGGTCGAGGACTGGATGGACGTCGTCACCCGGCGCTACCGCGAGCTGTGCGAACAGTACGAGGTGGTGCACGTCATCGGCATGTGCCTGGGCGCCTTGCTGGCGGCCGAACTCTGCAAGCGCGAGTCGCACACCCGCGGCGCGCTGGTGTCGCTGTCGGCGCCAGTGTTCCTGGATGGCTGGAGCACGCCCTGGTATCGGGGCCTGCGCTATCTGCTGTATCACGTGCCGGGCGTGCCGCGCCGCATCCGGGTCGAGGAAGAAGACCCGTATGGCGTCAAGAGCGAGCTGGTGCGGGCCTTCATCAAGGCGGGCTTCGCGCGCGGCGACGGCTTTCACTACCAATGGGTGCCGCTGGCGTGTGTGCGGCAGGTCGATCGCCTGCGCGGCATGGTCAAGCGCGGGCTGGAGCGGATGCGCTGTCCGACGCTGGTGATGCACGCGGTCGAGGATGAGCTGACCAGCCCGCGTTCGGCGCGGCTGCTGGGGGCGCGGATTCCCGGCGCGTCGGTGGTGCTGCTGCAGGACAGCTATCACATGATCTGTGTCGATCACGAGCGCGAGCGCGTGATGCAGAACGTGCTGAGCTTCCTGGGCAAGGATCCGGGCATCGTGCGCGTGCGGCGTCGCGACAATGCGCCGCGGGCCGCGCGTGGGCAGGAGGCGCAGGCGGGCGCCGAGGGCATGCTGGTCGCCGCCCGCTAGGACGACAGGCGTTTCAGGCCGCGGCCGGCTGGTCGGGCTGGTTGGGGTGCGACGGGCCTTGCGGATCGTTTTCCGCGTCGGGCCGCGGCGGCACCGCCGGCAGGCCCAGCGCCAGCCGCAGGCGCTGGCAATCGGGATTGGGCGAACCGTCGGGCATCCAGATGTCGAACTCGCGGCAGGGCGTGGGGCGGTTTTCGTAGATCGCGCAGTGGATGCCGGGCTGGCCCAGTTCGCCGCGCAGCGAGACGCAGCGGCCGCCGCCCATTTCGGTGCCCTTCATGCAGGCCCGCAGCGGGCTCATCTGCGTCACGAGATCCAGCGGCACCTGGCCGCCATTTTCGCCGGCCAGTTCACCGATATAGAACGACACCCGGAAATGCGAACAACAGGCGCCGCAGTCCAGACAGGGATTGGTGGCGGGGTTGTTGTCGCCGGCCAGCAGGGCGGGCGATACCAGGGTCAGGGCGGCTGTCTCGAGCAGGGACATGGCGGTGGATCCGAAAGCCTGTCCGGCCCCGGCATGACGCAAAACGGGCTTGCATGCCGCAAGCCCGCCTGGCCGATCCGGGGCGCGCTCGGGCACGGCCGGCGCGGGATCAGGGCGGGAAATAGTAGCTGGATTCGGCTTGCGGCCGCTACGACTTTTTTCGGGGACGTTGCTGCGGTAGCATCGGAAACCCGATAGCCGCCAGGACGCTTTTTCATGACCGCAAACTCCGCCTTTTCCGACGGCCTCGCCCGTTGCGCCTGGGTCGACACGTCCGCCGAATACATGGCGTACCACGACAACGAATGGGGCCGTCCGCAAGGCGACGACCGCGCCCTGTTCGAGCAACTGTGCCTGGAAGGATTCCAGTCCGGCCTGAGCTGGCGCACCATCCTGAACAAGCGCGAGGCCTTTCGCCGCGGCTTCGCCGCGTTCGATCCGGCCAAGGTCGCGCGCTTCGGCGAAAAGCAGGTGCTGGCGCTGCTGGCCGACGCCGGCATCGTGCGCCATCGCGGCAAGATCGAAGCCGTCATCAACAATGCCCGGCGGGCGCTGGAAATGATCGAGCGCGAAGGGTCGCTGGGGGCGTTCTTCTGGCGTTTCGAGGCGCCGCCGGGATCGCCGTCCACGCGCGGCGCGTCGACCTCGGCGCAATCCGAGGCCCTGTCCAAGGCCCTCAAGAAGCTGGGCTGGAAATTCGTCGGCCCGACCACGGTGTATGCCTTCATGCAGTCGGTCGGCATGGTCAACGACCACCATCCCGATTGCCACTGCCACGGTCCCAGCGAGCAGGCGCGCAAGGCATTCCGGCGGCCGGCGATCCGGCGGCCGGCGAACCGGCGGCCGACGTAAGCGCCTATCCGGCGGCAGCCGGCGTCTTCGCGTCCTGCGCCACGGCGGCCGCGCCCGGAATGCAGTAGCGCCCTTCGCGGTAGGCCCAGCTCGGCCACAGCGCGTGCGCCAGCGCCTCGTCGGCCAGCGCGGGATCCAGCGGCGCCGGGGCATAGTCTTCCGGTGCGGTGTAGCGGTACTGCACCGGCGTCTTGTTCGGCGCCAGCACCAGCAGGTCGTTTTCCTTCAGATAGCCGTAGGTGTTGTCGTACTGCATGATGGCGCGGCCCGGCGTGCTGCGCGTCAGGTCATGGCCGAGCATCGGGTGCTCGGTATCGACGCCGATCAGCGACAGCAGCGTCGGCGCCAGGTCGATCTGGCTGATCAGGCGGTCGTCGCGCCGCGGTTCGACGCCGGCGCCCAGGATCACGGCGGGAATATGGAAGTGGCGCACCGGCACCAGGCTGGCGCCGAACACCCGCGAGTCGTGGTCGGCGGCGATCAGGAAGACGGTGTTCTCCCAGTAGGGCGCGGCCTTGGCGCGCTCGAAAAAGCGGCCCAGGGCCCAGTCGGCGTAGCGCACGGTGTTCTCCACCGTGGCCGGGTTGCCTTCGGTCTGGATGCGGCCCGCCGGGTATTCCCAGGGCGAGTGGTTCGAGACGCTGAAGGCCAGCGTGAAGGTGGGCTGGTCGCCGTCCTCGCGCAGCAGCCGGTCGAGCTGGTTGAACATGTCCTCGTCCGACGCGCCCCACGTGCCGACGAAGGCCGGATCGACGAAGTCCTCGCGGTCGACGATCTGGCGAAAGCCGTTGCCCAGGAAAAAGCCCTTCATGTTGTCGAAGTGCGATTCGCCGCCGTAGATGAAGCGCGAGTGGTAGCCATGGCGGCCCAGCAGGTCGGCCAGCGAGAAGAAGCCGCGCTGCGAGCGCGGCAGCTTGAGCACGGCCTGCGCCGGGGTCGGCAGGAAGCCGGTCACCACCGCTTCCAGGCCGCGCACCGAGCGCGTGCCGGTGGCGTAGGCGCGGGTGAAGGTCCAGGCGTCGCGCGCCAGTGCGTCCAGTTCGGGCGTCAGATCCATGCCGCCCAGGCCGGCGCTGTACTGCGCGCCCAGGCTTTCTTCCAGGATGATGACCAGGTTGAGCGGCCGCGCGGTCTTGCGGCTGGCGGGCTGGCGATGCAGGCTGGGGTAGTCCGCGTTGGCCGGCGGATAGGGCAGGCCGGCCTGCGTCAGCACACGACGCTGCATGTCGTCGTCGTCCATGCCGCCGTACACGGCGGAGGCCGACTTCTCGTTCTTCATGCTGTAGACGGCGTAGAACACGTTGTAGAGCGAGTTCAGCGCCAGGGTGTTGAGCATGCCGTCGGAGCTGTAGGCCACCGACGACGGGTTGATGGGCCGGTGGCCGAGGGTGCCGCGGATCGCCAGGATCACCACCGCCAGAATTGCCAGGCTGGCCAGCGGCATCTGCCACCAGGCCAGGGGCGCGTCGGGCACGGCGTGGCCGAACAGCGCATAGCCGCCCCAGCCGATCAGCCCGAGGGCGCCGAAGCCGCCCAGCAGCGCGCCCTTGTAGCCGCGCCACAGCATGCCGGAGACCTCGCGCGGGTGCTTCAGGTATTCGACGAACAGGCGGTTGGGGCGGGTGTCGTATTCGAGGATGAAGGGCGGGGTGGCGACTTCCAGGAAGGCCAGCAGGATGAACGCGACCAGATACCAGATGCCGGCGGCGGTGGCGGCGAACGGCAGGTGGCCGAGCCAGGGCGACAGCACGATCGGCAGCGCGGCCAGCACGCCGATCTGGTGGGCGTCGATGCGCAGCCCGCCCAGCAGCAGGGGGGGCAGGCCGCCGGCGTTGCGCACCCGCTGCCATTGCCATGCGGCCAGTGCCAGGCGGCTGAGGGTCAGCAGCGCAAAGGCCGCCACCACGAAAATCAAGCTCGAATGCCGCATCGGGCCTCCAGGTAGTACTGCTGCTCCGTCCCCGGGGACGGTTGCGGGTCGATCGCCGCGCATTTGAACAGGGCGGGCGTCAAAAAATCGGTAGGAATTATTCCGTCCACGGCGGGCGAACGGCCGGTTCCCGCCCGGTCGCTTTGTAACTTTTGCCGACCGCGCTCTATGACACGGAAAAATCCGTACACATTATGGGGCCGGCAAGCTTAACCCGCCGGGCGCGGCGCGCTACCCTTGAGGGTAAATAGGGCCGGGGCATCGGCGCTCCGGCGGCAACGGCAAGGATGATAACGATGACGCGCAAAACAAAAATAGCGGTCGGGATTGTGGCCACCCTCGTCGTCCTGGTGGCGGCGCTGGTCGTGCTGGTCGCCACCTTCGACTGGAATCGCGCCCGGCCGATGATCAACGAACGCGTCAGCGCGGCCATCGGACGGCCCTTCGCGATCAACGGCG
This sequence comes from Achromobacter sp. 2789STDY5608615, assembly GCF_001298995.1. NCBI lineage: Bacteria > Pseudomonadati > Pseudomonadota > Betaproteobacteria > Burkholderiales > Alcaligenaceae > Achromobacter > Achromobacter sp. 2789STDY5608615. The sequence goes on along the minus strand of NZ_CYTY01000005.1, from coordinate 134,000 downwards.
ACCTGACCGTGGAGTGGTCGCGCGAATCGGACGAGGGCGGGTGGCGCGGCTGGGTGCCATGGCCGCACATCGTGGCCAATGACATCAGCGTCGCCAACACCGAATGGGCCCGCGTGCCGGAATTCGCCACCCTCAAGCGCGGTGAGTTCAGCCTGTCGCCCCTGCCGCTGCTGGCCCATCGGGTCGTGATCCGGCGCATCCAGCTGACCGAGCCCGCCGCCGACCTCGAACGCCTGGCCGACGGCCGCGCCAACTGGGTCTTCACCCTGCCCGAAACGGGCGAGCCGTCGCCGTGGGTGCTGGACATCAATGAAATCGGCTTCGACAAGGGCAGTGTCGGCCTGTCCGATGCGATCCTGCAGGCCGACCTGACCGTGCTGGTCGATCCGCTGGGCAATCCGGTGCCGTTCGCCGACGTGGCCGGCGCCGCCTTCGTGCCGGAAGACGCCGCCGCGGCGGCGCCGCGCGACTATGTCTTCGGCTGGAAGGTCGACGGAAAATTCAAGAACCTGCCCACCAAGGGCGAGGGCAAGGTCGGCGGCATGCTGGCGCTGCAGGATCCGAAGCAGCCCTTCCCGGTGCAGGCCGACGTGTCGATCGGCGGCACCAAGGCGGCCATCACCGGCACCCTGACCGACCCCGCCAACCTGGGCGCGCTGGACCTGCGCCTGAAGCTGTCGGGCGGTTCGATGGCGCAGCTGTATCCGCTGACCGGCGTGACGCTGCCCGACACGCCGCCGTATTCGACCGACGGCCACCTGGTGGCCAGGCTGCGCAACGCCGGCGGCGCGGTGTTCGAGTACCGTGACTTCAACGGCCGCGTCGGCAACAGCGACCTGCATGGCGATGTGACGTTCTCGCTGGCCGCGCCGCGTCCGAAATTGACCGGCAAGCTGTCGTCCAAGCAGTTGCGCATGGCCGACCTGGGGCCGCTGATCGGCGTGCAGTCCGGCAAGCCCGCCCCGGCCCAGGACAAGCCCAAGGACGCGCCGGCCAAGCCGCCCGACGGCAAGGTGCTGCCGACGCAGGCGTTCCGCACCGACCGCTGGCGCGACATGGACGCCGACGTGGCGCTGGAGGCCGGCCGCATCGTGCACGACGCCAAGCTGCCGCTGTCGGACCTGACGGTGCACGTGATCCTGCAGGATGGCCAGTTGACGCTCGATCCGCTGCGCTTCGGCATGGCCGGCGGCAGCATGGCCGCCATCGTGCGGCTGGACGGCTCCAAGGCGCCCCTGACGGGCCGCGTCGAGATGCACGCGCGGCGGCTGCGGCTCAAGCAGCTGTTCCCGGCGACGGCGTCGATGCAGAGCGCGCTGGGTGAATTGAATGGCGACCTGGCGCTGTCGGGCACGGGCAATTCCGTGGCCGCGCTGCTCGGCTCGGCCAATGGCGACGTGAAGATGCTGGTCAACGACGGCGTCATCAGCCGCAGCCTGATGGAGATCGCCGGCCTGAACGTCGGCAACTACGTGGTCTCGAAGCTGTTCGGCGACGACGAGGTCAAGATCAATTGCGGCGCGGCCGACCTGGAGATGAAGAGCGGCGTGATGACGCCGCGCGTCTTCGTGTTCGATACCGAGAACGCGTTGATCAACATCACCGGCACCACGGACTTCAAGAACGAGAAGCTCGACCTGGACATCACGCCCGACAGCAAGGGCTTCCGCATCTTCTCGCTGCGCTCGCCGCTGTACGTGCGCGGCACCTTCGGCAAGCCGGACGTGGGCGTGCACGTGGGGCCGCTGGCCGCGCGCGGCGCGGGCATGGTGGCGCTGGGCGTGATCCTGACGCCGGCGGCGGGTCTGCTGGCGCTGATCGCGCCCAGCACCACCGACGACAATTCTTGCGGCGCGCTGCTCAAGCAGATGCGCACCCCGCCCAAGGCGCCGGCGCCCAAGGGCAAGTAGGCGGCGTCAGCGCGGCAGCGCGAGGCGGGCGCCGTCGCGCGCCTGGTTGTCGGCGACGCAGACCGCGTTGCGGCCGTGGTTCTTGGCGTAGTAGAGGGCGCGGTCGGCGCGTTGGATCACTTCGTCCAGCGTGGCGCCGTGTTGCGGATAGCAGGCCACGCCGGCCGACAGCGTGATCGGCGCGGGCAGGCCGGTCTCGGTGCCGAGCGCTTCCAGCTTCTGACGCAGGCGCTCGGCCGTGGCCACCGCGGCGGCCAGCGGCGACCCCGGCATCAGCATCACGAATTCCTCGCCGCCGCTGCGCGCGACCGTGTCGCCGCTGCGCGAGCCTTCGGTCAGCAGCGCCGCCAGCACCTGCAGCGCGCGGTCGCCGGCGGCGTGGCCGTAAAGATCATTGACGTTCTTGAAGTGGTCGATGTCCAGCGCCACGATGGCCAGCGGCGTATCGGCCGCCTGCAGCAGCGCCATGGCCTCGTTCAGGCCGCGCCGGTTCAGCAGCGACGTCAGGGTGTCGGTGGTGGATGCGCGGCGCAGGTCGCGGATCTTGTGCTGGATCGACGTCAGCCCCATCAGCAGGGCGCGCTTGAGTTGCGAGGCCTCGAAATACCACGAGCGCACTTTGCGGATGCGTTCGGCCGAATCGGGATCCTGCATGTGCTTGGCGATGCTGGCCAGTTCCCCGAGCGGGCGGGCGATCCAGCGCGACAGCAGCCAGATCAGCAGGATCGAAATCAGCAGCAGCGGCAGGGTGTTGCGCGCGGTCGCCATCAGCAGGTCGTTCAGGGGCAGCAGGGTGCTGGCCACCGGCCGCTGCGCGATGATGGTCCAGCCGGTGCTCGGCACCGGCGCGTAGCCGGCCAGGATCTCGGCGCCCGTTGCGTCGGTGAAGCGCGCCTCGCCGGTCTCGCCGCGCAGCGCCGCGGCCAACGCCGTCTTGTTCGCGGACATGCTGCCCAGGCGGCTGCGGTCGGGGTGATAGATCAGCGTGCCGTCGCGCGCCAGCACGTACAGCAGCGAGTCGTCGCGGTTGAAGTGCTGGCCCAGCAGGCGGTCCAGCACGTTGTCCTCGTGCAAGTAGAGCGTGCCGGCGATATAGCCGAGATAGCGATAGTCGCGCGAAAAGATCGGATGCGTGTACAGGATCAGCCAGCGGCCGGTGCTGGCGCGGAAGGGTTCGCTGATGAACGGCCGGCGCGTGGTCAAGGCGGTCCGGGCGGCGTCGCTGGTCATCTGCTGGCCCATCAGCTGCGGGTAGGAGGTCGACACCGCCAGCACCTTGCCCTGCGCCGACACCACGAAGCTGGAATTGAAGTGGCCCAGCTGTTCTTCCTGGCGCCGTGTTTCCGACGTCATGAGTTCCGGATGGGTCTCCATGTCGGCCAGCATGTCGGCGCTGTAGGCCAGATGGCGCCGCAGGTCGCCGAGGAAGTATTCCGTGGTGGCCGCGAGCTTGGCGGCATAGACGCGGTTGCTCTCGAGCGCGTTGTGCAGCAGCAGGTCGCGTTGCACCAGGTAGCTGGCATGCAGACCCGCGGCCAGCACCAGGAAGATCGACAGCAGGCTGATCCAGAGGATGAGGCGCCGGAGGTCGATGCGGAGCATGGGAGGGCCCGTCAGGCGTGGGCGCGGCCTGGGGGCAGGCCGGAAGGGGGCATGCCGGCGAGCGCGTCCCAGGCGCACATCGCCTGGCGCGCGACCGCTTGCAAGGTCTTGCGGCTGGCGCCGTCGCGCGCCTGGATCGACATTCCGTGCAGGATGGTGGTGTAGAACGCCGCCAACCCTTTCAGGTCGGTGCCGGCGGGCAATTCGCCGGCGGCGGCGCCGGCGGTCAGGCGGGCCAGGATGCGGCCTTGCATTTCGCGGCGGTTGTCGCCCAGGAACACGCCCACGCCGGCATCGGTGTCGGCGCCGGACGGCGCGCCCAGCACGATCAGGCAGCCCGGCGGCGCGCCGGGCGTGGTGAAGCGTTCGGCCGCCGCCAGCAGCATGCCGCAGATGCCCGCGCGGGCGGTGGCGGCGTCGGTCAGGGCGCGGCGCGAGGCGGCGCCATCGGTGTCGCGGTAAAGCTGCACCGCTTCCCGAAATAGTCCTTCTTTTGAGCCGAATGCGCCGTAGAGGCTGGGCGAGTTGATGCCCATCGCGGCCGTCAGATCGGTTAGCGATGCTCCTTCATATCCCTTCGACCAGAAGACTTCCATGGCCTTGCGCAAGGCCTGGGCTCGGTCGAAGTTCCGGGGGCGCCCACGTTCTGCCATGAATCCGATTTTACCTGCGAGAGCTATTTTGTGTTGATTGATAAAAAAATCATTGACGCCTGGCCGCCGTCGGTTGATGATATTTGTACTGAACACTACAAATTAAGGTAGACCCATGCAGAACCTGAACGGAAAAGTGGCCTTCGTGACCGGCGGCAGCCGCGGCATCGGCGCGGCGATCGTGCGCCGCCTGGCGGCCGAAGGCGCGGACGTGGCCTTCACGTACGTCAGCGCCGCGTCGCGCGACACGGCGCAGGCATTGGCGCGCGAACTCGAAGCGGACGGCCGGCGCGCGCGCGCCATCCAGGCCGACTCGGCCGATCCGGCGCAAGTGCGGCGGGCGGTGGAGCAGGCCATCGGCGAACTGGGGCCGGTGGACGTGCTGGTGAACAACGCCGGCATCTTCCTGGCCGGCCCGCTGGACGAGGTCACGCTGGAGGACTACGACCGCACGATGAACATCAATGTGCGCGCGCCTTTCGTCGCGATCCAGGCGGCGCAGGCCGCGATGCCGGATGGCGGCCGCATCATCAACATCGGCAGTTGCCTGGCCGAGCGCTCGGGCCGCGCCGGCGTGACGCTGTACTCGGCCAGCAAGTCGGCGTTGCTGGGCATGACCCGCGGCGTGGCGCGCGACCTGGGCGCGCGCGGCATCACCGCCAACGTGGTGCATCCGGGCCCGATCGACACCGACATGAACCCGGCTGCCGGCGAGCACGCGGGCGACCTGGTGGCGGTGCTGTCGTTGCCGCACTACGGCGAAGTGCGCGACATTGCCGGCATGGTGGCGTTCCTGGCCGGTCCCGACGGACGCTACGTGACGGGCGCGAGCCTGGCGGTGGATGGCGGGTACGCGGCGTGATCCGCGGCGCGATCCCCAGCCCCGTCTACGCGGCCTGATGCCGCGGCGCGCCGCGCGTGACAGGCGGCCCGTTTCGGCGGAAGGCCGGGAGCGATCGGCGGCTCGGCTGCGAGAGGCCTGCGACTTTTTTTGCGGCCGATCGGCAATCGACTTGCACAAATAAAAAAAGGTCCCTATAATCTCGCTTCTTCGCTGGTTAAACACAACAACGCAGCGGCAACAACGCGAAAGCGGCGTTACCCAAGCAGTTGTGAATGAACATGCAGGGCTGTTAGCTCAGTTGGTAGAGCAGCGGACTCTTAATCCGTAGGTCGAGTGTTCGAGCCACTCACAGCCCACCAGAATTTCAAAGGCCGTCGACGTTCAACGTCGACGGCCTTTTTCATGTCCCGCGCGATCCCGTGTCGTCCCGTCGCTCGTCGGGCGCCAAAGCCAGGCCTTCAACGCCAATCCCCCACGCGATACACCACAACAGCCGGACACCAACGACGGCCAGCACGGCACGATCATCGTCGTTGCATGCGAACGCAGGCCATCAATGCGGCGTACATGCCACAACACACATCAGATTTCGTCTTCCGGCTTGGAGGATTCGAAACAATGCGAATAAGATTGATTATTGATTGTGAATAGTGCCGTCTTCCTCGCATGTCCCCGCCTCCAAGCACAGAGGGGGCTCTGTGCCCTGATTCCCAGCAGACCGTCTCCGACCTGTACCGCGCCCATCACTCGTGGTTGACCGGTTGGCTGCGCGTGCGCGTGGACGACCGGCATGACGCCGCCGACCTGGCGCAGGACACCTTCATCCGCGTGCTGCAATCGAACGTGGCCGCCACGCTGCGCGAGCCGCGTTCCTATCTGGCGACCATCGCGCGCGGCCTGCTGATTGATCTGTGGCGCCGCCGCGCGCTCGAGCAGGCCTACCTGCAGGTGCTCGAAAGCCTGCCCGAGACGCATCACCCGTCGCTGGAGGAGCGGGCGCTGGTCATGGAGCGGCTGGTCCGCCTGGACCGCATGCTCGACGGCCTGGGCCGCAAGGTCAAGGCGGCCTTCCTGATGGCGATGATCGAGGGCGCCTCCTATCCCGTGATCGCCGCGAGCCTGGGCGTGTCCGTGCGCACCGTGGGCGACTACATGGCGCGCGCCATGGCGCGCTGCTGCGACATACTGGATTGACCGCGCCATGATCCGGACTGCGAAAGCGCGTGAGCGCGAATCGGCGCGGCAGGCCGCTCAATGGTTTGCCCGCCTGATGGCGCCGCAGCATGACGAACAGATGCGCGCCGCCTGGCAGCAATGGCTGGAGGCCTGTCCGGAGAATCGCCAGGCCTGGACCAAGGTCGAGGCGGTGCAGCGCTGCTTTTCGGATGTGGCGTGCAAGCAGGTCGCGATGGCGACCCTGCAGGGCACCGACAGCGGGCGCAGGCAGATTTTGCGCCTGGCCGTGGCGGGCGCCGCCTGCCTGCCCCTGGGCATGCTGGCAATGCAGGCGCCGCAGGCCTGGCGTCGTTGGAATGCCGAATTCAGCACCGCGGTCGGGCAGATCTCGCGGTTGCCCTTGCGGGACGGCATGGTGGCCGTGCTGGATACGGACAGCGCCGCCGACGTGGTCTACGACGAGGGCGCAAGCCGGATCCTGCTGCGCAACGGCCGCGTGTATGTCAATGCGGCGGGCGAGCGCGGCGACGCCTCGTTGGCGGTGGTGGTGCAGACCGAATTCGGCGACGTGCATGCCGCGGGCGCTGAATTTGTCGTGTGTGTCGGTGACGGCCATGGCCAGGTGCGGGTCAACGCGCAGGCCGTGCGCGTCGTGCCGCGCGACGGCCGGGCGGGCGCGCGCCAGGTGGACGCGCACCAGTGGGCGGACTTCTCCGCCACCGAGGTCGCGCCGCCGCGTCATGTGCGCAGCGAGTGGTTCGCGGCGTGGCGCACGGGATCGCTGGTGGCGGTCAAGATGCCGCTGGGCCAGTTCGTCGCGCGCCTGCGCGCCTATCGGCCGGGCTGGCTGCTGCTGGATGACAGCCTGGCGGAACTGCCGGTGTCGGGCACATTTCCGCTGGCGAACGCCGATCTTGCCCTGGATGCGCTGGAGAACAGCTACCCGGTCGAGATCCGGCGCATGACGCGCTACGTCACGTGGATCGTTCCCCGCGCCAGGGGGCCGATCCGTTCGGTCTGATACATCTTGTTTCCAATCGAGGTTCCGGTTGGCGAGTCCTGGATCGGCCTACCAGGAAGCCATTCACTCAGCCGGATTTTCCTCGATGCCCCTCTTCACTTCGCCTGTCCAAGCCGCTTCCCCGTCCCGCGCCGTGTTGACGCCCAGGCGGCTGGTCCTGATCCTTGCCGCCGCCTGGTCGTTGCAGACGTCCGTGGCGCACGCGCAGGCCGCGCCGGCCGCCGCCGGCGCTTCGCAGCAGCATTACAGCCTGTCCGCCGGTCCGCTGGTCGATGTCGTCAACCGGTTCGCGAGCCAGGCGGGCATTGCGCTGACGTTCGATGCCGACGCGCTGCGCAATGAGTCATCGTCCGGCGTGCAGGGCAGCTATGGCGTGGAGGACGGACTGCGGCAGGTGCTGGCCGGCACGCGCTGGCAGGCCCGCCGCATGGCCAATGGCGCCTACATCCTGGAGACGCGCCCGCTGGCCAGCGGCGACGCGACCGTGCTGGCGCCGGTCAGGATCACCGCCCAGGGCTTCAATCCGGCCTCGACCGAAGGCTCGGGCGCCTATGGCGGCTCGGCCACCACGATCTTCAAGGGCGCCCAGTCGGTGCGCGACACGCCGCAGCCGGTGACCATCGTGTCGCGCCAGTTGCTCGACGACCGCAAGCTGCCGGATCTGCACGACGTGCTGCAGAACGTGCCCGGCGTCACCGTCGACTACACCGACAGCGAGCGGGTGAGCTACTACTCGCGCGGCTTCGCCATCGATTCGCTGCAGGTCGACGGCATGAACATGTACCAGGCCGGTTCGAACTTCATCCAGCCCGACACGGCGGTGCTCGACCGGGTCGAGATCCTGCGCGGGTCGGCCGGCATCCTGCGCGGCTCGGGCAATCCGTCGGCGACGGTGAACCTGGTGCGCAAGCGTCCGACGCGCGAGTTCCAGGCCAGCGCCGACGTGATGGTGGGCTCGTGGGACCGCCGCCGCGCCGAGGCCGACATCTCGGGGGGCCTTCAACGACAGCGGCACGCTGCGCGGCCGGGTGGTCGCGGTCGCCGACAACAAGGACTTCTTCCAGGATGCCCGCTACGAGCACCGCAAGGTGTTCTACGGCGTGCTGCGGGCCGACCTGACCGACCGCACCACGCTGACCGGGTCGTTCCAGCATACCGAGCTCAAGGCCACCGGCGCCTGGGGCGGGCTGCCGCGCGGTTTCGACGGCTCGGACCTGAAGCTGGGCCGCAGCACCTACCTGGGCGCGGACTGGAACCACTGGAACCGCTACAACGACCAGGCCATGCTCGAACTGGAGCACCGCTTCGACGGCGGTTGGGAAGTGAAGGCGACCGCGATGAACACGCGCTTCCGCTATTTCGACGGCGGCTTCAAGCAGTCGTACATCACGCGCGCCAGCACGACCAATCCCTATCTGTACAACGTCACGACCTCGATCTATCCGAGCAGCGCCAGCGACCAGAACGGCGTTTCGCTGACCGCCAATGGTCCGGTCGAACTGTTCGGGCGCACGCATCACCTGACCCTGGGGGCCGAGAGCAGCTACGTGCGGCAGACCAATTCCAGCGGTTATTTCAATGTGGGGCCGAAGAACAACATCGACATCCGCGACTGGGATCCGTCGAGCACGTATCCGGAGCCGCAGGGCACGACCGGCGGTTCGTTCTACGAAGCCAGCAACAATCGCACCAAGCAGCAGGCGCTGTACGCATTGGGCCGCATCTCGCTGGCCGATCCGCTGACGTTGCTGGTGGGCGCGCGCGCCACGTGGTGGGACTATGAAGTGCTGCAGGGCACGACCCAGTACAGCATCGACCGCGAGATCACGCCGTATGCCGGCCTGGTCTACGACCTCAACGAGAATTTCAGCGTGTACGGCAGCTACAGCGAGATCTTCACGCCGCAGCAAGCCTATGACAGCGGCGGCAATCTGCTGGAGCCGATCCGCGGCGAGGACTACGAGGCCGGCATCAAGGGCGCCTTCTACGATGGTCGCCTGAATGCCGCGCTGTCGGTGTTCCGCATCAACAATGTGGGCCGGGCCATGGACGACGCGGGCAGCGCCAATCCTTGCCTGCCCAATTACCCCACGGGCTATTGCAAGGTCGCCGGCGGCAAGACCCGCAGCGAGGGGTGGGAACTGGAAGTGAGCGGCGAGGTCACGCCCGACTGGCAGATCATGGCCGGGTATACCAACACCCGCACCAAGTACCTGAGCGATTCGACCGCCAGCAACGTCGGCCAGCCGATCCGCACGCTCGACCCGCGCCACCTGCTGCGCGTGTTCACCACCTATCGCCTGCCGGGCCAATTGCGCGGGTTGACGCTTGGCGCCGGGGTGCAGGCCCAGAGCGACACCTACGCCAGCGCGCGCGGCATCACGGCGCGCCAGGCCGGGTTCGCGATCTACAACGCGATGGCGAGCTACGACTTCAACAAGAACCTGCGCCTGCAGCTGAACGTCAACAACATCTTCGACAAGGTCTACTACAAGAAGGTCGACGCCACCGGCATCAGCAACTACTACGGCGACCCGCGCAACGTGATGCTGACGCTGAGCGCGCGCATGTGATGCGGGCGGCCGGCGCGGCGCTAGAACTCGCGCGCGATCGCGGCCGCCCGGACCTTGGCCTGCGCGATGGTGTCCGCGCCCAGGGCGTCCCAGGTGTGCTCGACCATCAGGCGCCGGACGTCCTTGACGCCGATGAACTTCAGCCAGAAGTCGAGGTAGTCGGCCTGGTGCGCGAAGCCGGGGCTGGCCGGGTAGGCGGCCGGATCGTGGCTCTGGCCGCGCACGTGGATCACCAGGGCGCGCGGGATGCTGAGCAGCGGGCTGTAGGCCTGGCCGTCGAAGCCGAACAGCATGCCGCGCTGGCTGACCAGGTCGATGAGCTGCTTGAGCTTGTAGGGATAGTCGAAATTCCACATCGGCACGCCGAGCACGATCCGGTCCGCCTGCTGGAAACGGCCGGCGAGCTCGGTGATGCGGGCCCAGATCGTGGTCTCGGCGTCGTCCAGCGGGGTTTTCGAGACGCCCTTGTACTTGGCGCCGATCGCCCGGCTGTCGAAATCGGGCAAGTCTTCTTCCCACACATTCAAGGTGTCGACCTCGAGACCGGGGTGGGCCTGGCCGCAGGCGGCCAGGAACGACTGGGCGATGGCGATCGACGCCGAGCGGGCGCCGCGAGGCGAAGACACGATGTTCAAGAGACGCATGCTGCGAGGTCCGGAGGTGGGCGGCGCGGGGCAGTCCGCTGCCGACGCGCCCGATGGTTGAATAATTGCAATTGCAATCGTTTGGCGGACGATTGTATCGTTGCCCGATGGAATTGCAAATGCAATTGCCGGGACTCCGATGGGACCGTCGTCGCGCGGCGGGCGTGTCCCGACGTCCGGGCCGCATGGCTGGCGGGCGCGGCCGGATTAAGCCTGGACTGAATGGTGATTGCATCCAGGCTAAATCACGGCGAGCGATGCCGTCTCTATAGTGACGGCATCGAATCCAAGGAGTGCCGCCATGCCCGTAGTTGCCCCGTCCGCCGCCTATCCCCGCGCGGTGCTGTTCGACCTGTTGACCGCGCTGCTGGATTCCTGGACGGTATGGAATGCCGCGGCCGGCTCGGAGGCGCGTGGCCGCGCCTGGCGCGCCGAGTATCTGCGCCTGACCTACGGCTGCGGCGCGTACCAGCCCTATGAGCAACTGGTCGAGGCCGCCGCCTCGGCCGTGGGGCTGCCGGCCAGCGCGCCGGCGGCGCTGGAGGCGGGATGGGAGCGGCTGCCGGCCTGGGACGGCGCGCGCGAGTTGTTGCAGGCGCTGCGGCCGCATTGCCGGCTGGGGGTGGTCACCAACTGTTCGCGGCACCTGGGCCATCGCGCGGCCGCCCTGCTGGGGGTGGACTGGGACGTGGTGGTGACCTCGGAAGAGGCGGGCTACTACAAGCCGGATCCCCGGCCCTACCAACTGGCGCTGGCGCGGCTGGAGATCCCGCCCGCGCAGGCGGCGTTCGTGGCGGGCTCGGGCTACGACCTGTTCGGCACCAGCAAGGTTGGGCTGCGCACCTATTGGCACAACCGTGTGGGCCTGGCCCTGCCTGAAGGCGCGCCGGCGCCGGAGGCGCAGTCGCCGCGATTGGATGACGCGCTGCCGTGGCTGGCCGGGTTCGGGAGCGGGCACTGAGGGCGTATCGGGATTGAACGGAGCCCTGGCCGGGCCGGCAACGGGGCGTCCGGCCTGGCGCGGTACAAAATGTTGCGTACCTTTGGGTCACGCAGGGGGCGGGACTGGCCTTAACATGATTCAGCCGGCATCGTGCCGGCGCACCGACAGGATCGTGGAGGTTGTCATGCAATCAAGAACAATGCTCAAGCGTATCGCTGTAGTCGCGGCAACGGGTGTGCTGGTGGCGGGGTGCGCCACGCAGCAGCAGACCAACACCGCGGTGGGAACCGGGGCGGGCGCGGCCGTGGGGGCCGGCATCGGCGCCCTGATCGGCCATGGCACCGGCGCGGCGGTCGGCGCCGGCATCGGCGCCGTGGCCGGCGGCCTGATTGGCTACAACTGGAAGGTGGTGAAGGAAGACGTGCAGCAGTCGGGGGCGACCTCGCTGGGCATCGACGTGGTCGAGATGCCGGATGGCAGCCTGAAGGTCAACATTCCGAGCAACGTGTCGTTCGATACCGACAAGACCGCCCTCAAGCCGGCGCTGCTGCCGGTGCTGGACAGCGTGGCGCGCTCGCTCAACCAGCATCCCGAGCTGCGCGCCAAGGTGGTGGGCCACACGGACAGCACGGGCTCGCTGGCGCACAACCAGACTTTGTCGGTGAACCGGGCGCGCAGCGTCACGGACTATCTGTCGCGGCAGGGCGTGGCGGCGACGCGGCTGACGATCGAAGGGCGCGGGCCCAACGACCCGATCGGCGACAACGCCACCGCCGACGGCCGGGCGCTGAACCGCCGGGTCGAGATCTACCTGTACGCGGTCAAGCAGTAGTAGCATGCGGGCGCCGCGCCCGCCGTGCGCCGGCGGCATGCCGCCGGCCGCGATGGCGCGCCGGGCCGTTGCCGGCGCGAACGGCGCGGCGCTCTTTCCTGGCCTTTCCTGGAGTTCGCCATGAGCATGTTTCCCCCTGCCCGTATCGGCACCGACATCGCGGTCGCGGCCCTGTCCGGTTGGCAGGCCGTCGCGATGCGCGACGCGATCGAAAAGCGCTTCCGCTTCGCCAATTTCAACGCCGCCTTCGGGTTCATGGCGCGGGTGGCGATGTTCGCCGAGAAGCTGAACCATCATCCCGAATGGACCAACGTCTACAACCGGGTCGACGTGATGCTGACCACGCACGATGCCGGCGGCGTGACCGAGCTGGACGTGCGCATGGCGCAGTTCATGGACGAGGCCGCCGCGCAGATGGGCGCCACCACGCCGAAAGCGGCGGCGTAGACGGATCAGTCCTCGCGCGCGCCGGATGGGTCGCGCTGGTGCGCGATCAGGCGGTCGAGCATGTCGCCCAGCTGGCGCTGCTCGTCGGCGCTGAGGCAGCCGAAGATTTCCTGGTTGCGGCGCGCGATCAGGTCGATGATGCGCCGGTAATGCGCATCGCCGGCCGTTGTCAGCGACAGCACTACGCCGCGGCCGTCGGCCGCCGAATCCTTTTTCTCGATCAGGCCGCGTTCGACCAGGGCCTGCGCCGAACGGCTCGCCTGCCCCTTGTTCAGGTTGGCGGCCAGCGCCAGGTCGTTGACCGATAGCGGCGCGTAGCGGCCGATCGCGGCCAGGCAACGCGCTTCGCCCAGCGGGATGCCGCAGTCTTCCAGGTAGGCACGATTCGTGTCGCGGTCGGTGATCTTGTTGATCACGTGCAGGCGGTAGGTCAGGAATCGTTCGAGGGCGGGCGTGGTCACGTCGGGTGGTCGGCGGTGGCGGCGGGATAGTGTGCCACAGGGGCGGCGCAGGCCGCCTCGGCCTGCGCCAGCAGGGCCGTGGCGGCCTGGGCATCGGGCAGGCGCGCCAGCGCCGACAGTCCCAGGATCGACAGGAACAGCGGCGCCTGCGCGGGGCCGACGCGGGTCAGGGTCTGCGCCATCAGGGTGTAGACCTGGTCCAGTTCATCGTTGCTCATGCTTGCGGCTCCTGCGGCGAGGGTTCGATCATCGGGTAGTAAGGCGCCAACGCGGCGCGCAGGACGCGTTCGTCCGCCGTGGCCCAGCGGCCGAGCACGTAGCCGTCCGGCCGCAGCAGCCAGATCGTGCCGGGCTGGGCGCCGAAGCGCTCGCGCAGGTGGCGGTGCGGGTCGCGCCAGGCGCCGGGCGCCGGTCCGTCCACGGCGATGGCCTGCAACGGCCGCGGGCTTTGCCGGGTGGCGGCCGCGAGCGCCTGCAGGTTCCGGGCCGCGGCGGCATCGGGGGCGCAGGCCAGCAGCACGAAGCCCTGGCCGAAGCAGGCGCTGAGGTAGCGCGGCGCCGCGTCGGCATCGGCCAGCAGCAGGTCGGGCGCGGGCTGTCCGGGGGCGGCGGCAGGATGTTGGTCCTGTGCGCCGTCGGCCAGGTTCAGCGGCGAGCCGTCATACGAGATGGGCGCGGACTGGCGCGGGTTGATCAGCGGGCGCGCGCGCTCGTCGGTCAGCGCCAGCCGCAGCGCGGCTTCGCGCATCAGGCGGAAGCCGAAATCCGGCGGCGCCATGAATTCGGTGCTCTTGGCGCCGTAGGCCAGGTTCTGGCGGGTGGCGTGGACGCGCTCGCCGCTGTAGCTGTCGAGCAAGTGTTCGGACGCCTGGCCGCGCAGCACCCAGGCCAGTTTCCAGGGGAGGTTGCCGGCGTCGTCCAGTCCGGAGTTCAGGCCCCGCACGCCGAAGATCGGCACCAGGTGGGCGGCGTCGCCCGCGAACAGCACGCGGCCGTGGCGGTAGCGCTCCAGCGTCAGGCATTTGGCGTTGTAGAGGGAGATCCAGAGCGGCTTCCACGGCGCCGTCTCGCCAATCATGTCGAGGTGGCTCTGCACCCGCGGCAGCACGTTCTCGGGCTTGACCGCCTCGGCGGCATCCTCGTCGTCGCGGATCTGGTAGTCGACGCGCCAGACGTTGCCGGGCTGGCGGTGCATTAGCAGGGTGGAGCCGGGATTGGAGGGCGGATCGAACCAGGCCAGCCGTTCGACGGGGCGGTCGGACGCCTGTTCGATATCGACGATCACGTAGCGGCCTTCGTACTGCATGCCTTCCAGCTTCAGGCCCAGCGCGTCGCGCACGCTGCTGCGGCCGCCATCGCAGGCCACCAGCCAGTCGGCGCGCACGGCGTGGCGCTGGCCGTCGATCTCGGCCTCGACGTCCACGCCGTCGGGGCCCGGCCGCACCGCGATGGCGCGGGCGGACCATTGCAGTGTTGCGTGGCCGGGCTGACGCAGCATGGCCTGGTGCGCGTATTCCTCGACGAAGTACTGCTGGATGTTGACCATGGGCGCGAAGCGCTGCGTCGGGTCGTGCGGCATTTCGAAGTGCAGCACTTCGCGGTCGCGATAGTAGCTGCGGCCGCCGCTCCAGGGCAGGCCGGTGGCGGTCAGCGCCGCGTCGGCGCCGGCCCAGCCCAGGATTTCCTGCGAGCGGCGCGAGATGCAGATGGCGCGGCTGCCGCTGCAATAGCCGTCGTCGGCCTCGAGCGTGAGCGAGGCAATGCCGTAATGCGCCAGCAGCGTGGCCAGGGTGAGCCCGACCGGACCGCCGCCGACGATCAGGACGGGCACGCGGGCGGGTGGCGTCATGGTGTCTCCGGGATATTGGTTGTTTACGCAACTATATCGCCGAGTTAGTTGTGTGCGCAACTATTTCGTCGGATCAAAAAAAACCCGCCGGGGCGGGCGGGTTCTTCTGACGGGGCGGTGAAGCTCAGTTGCGCACGTAGTAGATGCGCATGGCCTGCTGCTTCTGGCCGCCGTCCATGACGCGCAGCACCACGACCTTGGGGGTGAAGCCGTCGGGCAGCTTCAGCTGGCCCAGCGCGTAGTCGTAGCGGTCGACGTTGAGGGTCGGGCCTTCCGGGGTGATGGTGGCGGCGCGGCCGTTGGGGTAGCTGCCGTCGATGGAGAAGGTGAGCGTGCCCTTGAACGGCGCGCCATTGCGCTCTTCGCGCATCACCAGCACCTGGTAGTCGAGCAGGCCGGGCTGGCGCTTGAAGGTGGCCGAGCGGATGCCCAGGTTGCCGCCGCGGGGATCGGGCGGCATGGCGTCCTGGAACAGGACCAGTTCCTTGTTCAGGGTTTCCAGCTTGGCGCGGGTGTCGGCCAGGTCGGTGGTGAGTTTTTCGTGGCCGGACTTGTTGGCGTCGCGCTGCTGCGTGGCTTCTTCGAGCTGGCTTTGCAGGCGCTGGTTCTCGAGCTTGGAGGCGCTCAGTTCGCTGTGCAGCTGCTCGGATTGTTCCACGGTCAGCCGTTGCGGGCCGTAGTTGGTCTGCAGGAAGAGCACGCCGCCCGCGCCCAGGGCGATGCCCACCAGCAGCAGGACCAGCCAGCGCGGCATGCGGCGCGTGCGTTGGCCGGGTTGGTATACGGAGGGCTTGAATACGGCCCGTTGCGATCTTCCAAACATCCCCATTCCTAGAAAACGTCCTGTGTGTTGCCTGGCCGGGCGCAGCGCGCACTGGCCAAAGCGTCAGAGAATACCCGGTTAACCCGGGGCGATGGGCGCGCGGACAAGCCTCGTTGCGCACCTTGATATTGTGAAATATGTGGGCATTGGTCGGGCCTCACCGCGCGCCGGCACGGAGTTCGGCGTCGAGGTCGGCCAGCCGCTGGGGGGGTGCCGATGTCGGCCCATCGGCCGGCGTGGCGGGCGCCGCGGACGCGGTCCTGTTCCATGGCTTGCCGGAGCAGGGGCGCGAGCCGCGCGGCGGTGCCGCGGGCAATGTCCGCGAACAGCATGGGATGGTAGACGCCGATGCCGGAAAAGGTCAAACGGGCCTCGCCGCCGTCCTCGACCCGGCCGTCGGCCGTGAGGGTGAAATCGCCATCCGGGTGCTGCGGCGGGTTGTCGGCCATCAGCAGCCAGGCGCCGGCGGGCGGCAGCGCGGCCGCCAGGGCCGGCGCGGCGGCGGGATCCCAGTCGCACCAGATGTCGCCGTTGATCACCAGGAACGGGTCAGGCCCCAGCAGCGGCAGCGCCTGGGCGATGCCGCCGGCGGTTTCCAGGGCGGTGGCCTCGGGCGAGTAGCGGATCCGCAGGCCGAAGGCCGCGCCGTCGCCCAGCGCGCGCTCGATCTCGTGGCCGAGCCAGGCGTGGTTGATGACTACGTCCTGGAAGCCGGCCGCGGCCAGCCGTTCCAGGTGCCAGGCGATCAGGGGCTTGCCGCCCACTGGCAGCAGCGGCTTGGGCAGGCGGTCGGTCAGCGGGCGCATGCGTTCGCCGCGGCCCGCGGCAAGGATCATGGCCCGCATCAGAAGGTGTATCCGACGCTGACCTGCCGGTCGTCGAGCTGGTCCAGCAGGCGCAGCAGGGGCGTGAAGACGCCATAGCGCTGCGCCACCTGACGCACGTAGCCGTTCACGCGGGGCATGTGGGCCAGGTAGTGGGCCTTGCCGTCGCGGTGGTTCAGGCGGGCGAAGACGCCCAGGATCCGCAGGTTGCGCTGCAGGCCCATCCACTCATAGGCGCGATGGAATTCGGCGAAGTCGGCGTCGACCGGCAGGCCGGCGGCGCGCGCCATTTCCCAGTAGCGGATGGCCCAGTCGAGCTGTTGCGGCTCTTCCCAGGTGGTGCGGGCGTCCGTCACCAGCGACGCCAGGTCGTAGGTGATGGGGCCGGCCAGGGCGTCCTGGAAGTCGATGACGCCGGGATTGGGGCCGTATTGCGGCTGGTCGCAGACCATCAGGTTGGGCGAGTGGTAATCGCGGTGCACCAGCACGGTGGGCTGGTTGCCGTTGCTGGCCGAGAGCAGCGCGAAGATTTTTTCCAGGGCCTGCGCGGTCTTGTCGTCGAGCGTGGCGCCATGGTGCTTCTGCACGTACCACTCGGGGAACAGCTTGAGTTCGTCGGCCAGCCGCCCGGTGTCGTACCGGGCCAGGCCGGTGGTCCGGGCCTGCTGCAGGCGCACCAGCGCCGCCAGGGCGTCGCGGTACATCGATTGCAGGCGGGCGTCGTCCACGCCGTCCTGGATGCGCTGGTAATAGGTCTGCTCGCCCAGGTCGGACAGCAGCAGCAGGCCCTGGTCGAGGTCCTGCGCGATCACGTCGGGCACGTTCAGGCCGGCGTCGCGCAGCAACTGGTCCACGTGCAGGAACGGGCGGCAGTCCTCATGCTGGGGCGGCGCGTCCATCACGATCAGGGTGCGGCCGGCGGCGTCCAGGCGGAAATAGCGGCGGAAACTGGCGTCGGCGGAAGCGGGGCGCAGGCTGTCCACCGCCAGTCCCAGGGCGGCGGGCAGGCCTTGCAGCCAGGCGCGGATCTGCTCCAGGCGGGGGTCATGATCGTTTTTCAAGGAAGATCCGTGTCAGAAGGGCAAGATTGCGGAAAATTGGGTTGCGCGCACATAAGGCTGGGCGTCTGGCGCGGCTTCTCTATAATACCGGCTCGTTTCCGTTAGCATGGGCCCTTGCCGGGCGCCCTTGCCTGGTTCCCCCATCGTCAAAAAGGGCTGTTTTCACTCGTGCGCAAGGTTCGGTGGTTGATCCTATCTGCTATCAGCGTCGCCGGGGCCGTTCAGGCCCAGGGCAGCCAAGGTTCGGCTCCCTCGTCGACGTCGATCACCGCGGCCCCTGAGCTGCGCACGTCCCCCGGGCTGCGGGTGCACCGCCTGCCCGACGGGAACATCCCCGCCTATATGGAAGCGGACACCATCGAGGGGGATCCGGATTCCGACCTGACCCTGACCGGCGCGGCCCAGGTGCGCCGCATCGACGGCGTCATCAAGGGCGACCGGATCAATTACCGCAAGGACACCGGCGAGGTGGACGTGCAGGGCAACGCGCGCATGATGCGCGACGGCACCCTGGTCACCGGCCCCAACGCCAAGTTCAACGTCGACAAGTATTCCGGCGAAGTCGAGAAACCGAATTTCTGGCTGGGCGCCACCGGCGGTTTCGCCGTGGCCGAACACGCCGACATCTTCAGCAAGTCGCAGATGCGGCTGCATACGGTCACCTACAGCGGCTGCTCGTGCGAGACGCCGTCGTGGTACATCAAGGCCAAGACGGTCGACATCGACTTCGACGAAAACGAAGGCGTGGCCCGCAACGGCGTGCTGTATTTCAAGGACGTGCCGATCCTGGCATCGCCCTACATGACCTTCCCGGTCAAGAAGGAACGCAAGTCGGGTTTCCTGATGCCGACGTACGGCACCACCAGCAAGGGCGGTTTCGACTTCTCGCTGCCGTACTACCTGAACCTGGCGCCGAACTACGATGCCACGATCCAGCCGCGTTACTTCTCCAAGCGGGGGCTGCAGATGGGGGGCGAATTCCGCTATCTCCTGCCGAACTCCACCGGCAGTCTGTACGGTGCCTTTCTGCCCAACGACACCATTACCGGTGAGAACCGCTGGATGTACTGGTGGCGTCATCAGCAGTTGCTCTCGAATGGGTTCTACGCCGATTGGGATGTCGCCAAGGTCTCGGACGACAACTATTTCCGGGATATTTCCCAATTGGGTCTGAATCAGGCCTCCACAACCTATCTGCCTCAGCGTGCGCGGGTGGGCTGGGGGTCGACCTACTGGAGCGCGTACGCTCAAGTCTACAAATATCAGACCTTGCAAGATCCGGATGCACTGCTGACGCCGCCTTACGACAAAGAACCGGAAATTTATCTGCGCGGCGCGCGCTACGACTGGGGTGGTTTCGACGTGGATTGGACGTCCACGGCGGTGCGCTTTAGCAAGCCTTTGCTGCTAGGCCGGCGCAATGGTCCCAACGGGGACCGTCTGCAGAGCTATCCCTCGGTGTCGTATCCGATCGTTCGCCCAGGTTGGTTTGTTGTGCCTAAGGTCGGGGTGAACTACACCCAATATCAAACTAATTGGTACAGCGGTGATTGGCTTGGCCTGAACTCGGGGACGGCAAATGCAGGCACGGCTTTTGGCTACCCACGCTCTCAGTCGCGTACGGTGCCGATTATGTCGCTTGATACCGGGCTGATCTTCGAACGGGACACTACGCTGTTCGGCAAGGCATCGACGCAGACCCTGGAGCCGCGGTTGTACTACTTGCGAGTGCCGTACCGCGATCAGTCAAAAATTCCGGTTTACGACACCTCCCTGTCCGACTTCAGCTTCTCGCAGGCGTTCGACGAGAATATCTATACCGGTGGCTGGGACCGTATTTCCAACGCCAACCAGTTGACTGCCGCGCTGACGACGCGCTGGCTCGACGCCTCCACCGGCTTCGAGCGCGCGTCACTGGCGGTGGCGCAGCGGCTGTACTTCGCTGACCAGCAAGTGACGCTGCCGGGCGAGACGCCGCGCGAGAACGTGCGTTCCGACTTCCTGGTGGGCGCCAGCGCCGCGCTGACCGACACGTTCACGACTGACGTGGCGGCGCAGTACAACCCCTATGACAACCGCTGGTCGCGCACGTTGCTCAGCGGCCGCTGGTCGCCGCAGCGCCTGACCACGGTGGCGCTGGCCTATCGTTACCAGCGCGACCCGCAGACCGGCGTGGCCTACCAGCCGCAAGGCCAGAACCAGATCAGCCTGGCCGTGCAATGGCCGTTCACCAAGCGCTGGTATGGCGTGGGCCGCGTCGATTACTCGCTGCGCAATGGCCCGTCCAGCACGGTCAGCGGCACCACCGATTCCCCGCGTATCACGCAGGCCATCGCCGGCCTCGAATACAAGGGCGATTGCTGCTGGGTCGGCCGGATGGTGTTCCAGCGCTACGCTGTGTCCGCCACTGACGCCAACACGGCGCTGTTCTTCCAGCTGGAGCTGACCGGACTGGGTTCCCTGGGAACCGATCCGATGAACCTGCTGAACAGAAGTATCCCCGGTTACTCGCGCATCACCCCGCCTGTGCCTGCCGGGACCACATTTGAAAGGTATGAATGATGCGTAGGTTGCACTCTTTGCGTCGCTTCTCCGGCAACGCGCTGTTGCTGGCCGTTTGCGCCGCTTTCTCCGCCGCGCACGCGGCCGAGCCGAATGGCAAGGGCGCCAAGAATGCGCCGGCCGCGCAGAAAGCCGCGCCGCCCGTCGCCGGAGAGCAGTTCGTCGACGGCATTGCGGCCGTGGTCGACAAGGACGTGATCACCCTGCGCGAATTGCGCGACGCGTCGCTGCGTATTGCCGGTGAGCTGAAGGCGCGCGGCATCCAGGTGCCCGACGACAAGACCCTGCAGCACCAGGTGCTGCAGCGGCTTATCATGGAACGGGTGCAGCGTCACGAGGCCGATCGTCTCGGCATCCGCGTCGACGATGCCCAGGTCGATCAAGCCATCAAGACCATCGCCGAGCGCAACAAGATCAGTGCGGCGCAACTGCGCCAGGAAATCGAGAAGTCCGGCACGACCTGGGACAGCTACCGCAAGTCCCTGAAGGACGAGATCCGTTCCGATCGCCTGCGCCAGCGTGCGGTCGACTCCAACATCGTCATTTCCGACGCCGAGGTCGACGCCTTCCTGAAGGACCAGCGCCGCAATCCGGCGTTCGCCGCCGCGCCCCAGTCGGCGCAGCAGGCCCAGCCGCAACCGCAGCCGGAAGCCGCGCCCGAGCAGGCCGCCGCGCCGGCCGGCCCGATGCTTTACGCCGTGGCGCAGATCCTGGTGCGCGTGCCGGAAGGCTCGTCGCCCGACCAGCTGGCCGCGTTGCGCAAGAAGGCCGAGGACCTGCTGGCGCGCGCCAAGCGCGGCGATGATTTCGCCAGCCTGGCGGCCGCCAACTCGGACGGCCCCGAAGCCCTGCAGGGCGGCGTCATGGGCGTGCGTCCGCTGGACGGCTGGCCCGACCTGTTCGCCAAGGCCATCGGCAACCTGCAGAAGGGCCAGGTCTCGACGCTGCTCCAGAGCGGCAACGGCTTCCACATCCTCAAGGTGATGGACCGCGGCACCGCGCAACCGGCGCCCAGCCGCACCGCCCGCGCGCCCGCACCGGCGCCCGCGCCGCAGCCGCGTCCGCAACCCCAGGCCCAGGCGCCGCAGGGTCCGGTCGAAGTGATGCAGACGCATGCGCGCCACATCCTGATCAAGACCTCGACCGTCATGAGCGACGAGCAGGCCCGCCAACGCCTCGAACAGGTGCGTCAGCGCCTGGTGGCCGGCGACGCCAAGTTCGCCGACATGGCGCGCCAGTACTCGCAGGACGCGACCGCGCCGCAGGGCGGCGACCTGGGTTGGCTCAACCCGGGCGAAACCGTGCCGCCGTTCGAGGCCGCGATGAACGCGCTCAAGCCGGGCGAGATCAGCCAACCCATCCAGACGCCGTTCGGCTGGCACCTGATCCAGGTCGAAGAGCGCCGCCAGCACGACGCCACCGACGACCTGGCCCGCATGAAGGCCCGCCAGACCCTGTTCGAGCGCCGCGCCCAACCCGCTTTCGAAGATTGGCTGGACCAGCTGCGCGCCCAGGCGTACGTGGATAACCGTCTCGAGAAGCAGGACCGTATCAACCAGAACAACCGCTGATCGCAGCCCGGGCTTTTCATGTCTCAACACCAGGCGCGCAAGCGCTTTGGCCAGAACTTCCTGACCGACGAGAGCGTGGTCGAGTCGATCGTGCGGGCGGTCAACCCCGCCCGCGGCGATACCGTGGTCGAGATCGGTCCGGGCCTGTCGGCGCTGACGCGGCCGCTGCTCGAGCGGCTCGATCACCTGACCGCGGTCGAGATCGACCGCGATCTGGCGGCGCGCCTGCGCAAGCAGTTCGAGGAAGGCCGCCTGACCGTGGTCGAGGCCGACGCGCTGACGGTGGATTTCTCGCAGTTCGGCGCCGGGCTGCGGGTGGTGGGCAACCTGCCCTACAACATCTCCAGTCCGCTGCTGTTTCACCTGATGACCTGGGCCGATCATGTCCGCGACCAGCATTTCATGCTGCAGCGGGAAGTGATCGACCGCATGGTGGCGCAACCCGGCAGCGGCGATTTCAGCCGCCTGTCCGTGATGCTGCAGTCGCGCTATCGCATGCACAAGCTGTTCGACGTGCCGCCCGAGGCGTTCGATCCGCCGCCCAAGGTGGTGTCGGCTATCGTGCGCATGGTGCCGCTGCCGGCCGAACGCCTGCGCCCGGTCAGCGCGCGCGCCTTCGAGACCGTGGTGGCCCGCGCCTTCTCGCAGCGCCGCAAGATGCTGCGCCGAGTGCTGGCCGACTGGGCGCCGCAGGTGCCCTGGGAAGCGCTGGACATCGCGCCCACCGCGCGCGCCGAGGATATCTCGGTGGACCGCTACATCCGTCTGTCGGACGCGCTGGTCGAGGCCGGCGTGCTGCAGCGCGGTTGATGCCGCAATCCCCAAAAAAAAGCCCGCGTCGAGCGGGCTTTTTTTTGTGGCGCCGCGTTGTGCCGTGGCTACAGCATGCGCTTCTGCGCCGCCATCCACAGTTGCATCACGTCGCGGGCGCGATCGTGCAGCAGCCGCTCGGCATCGGCCAGGGCCTGTTGCAACGTGATGGGACCCGGCGCCAGGCTGAAGGCGGCGCTGATGCCGCCCGCGTGGAGCGCTTCGTAGCCTTCGCCCAGCGAGCCGGCCAGCGCCACCACCGGCACGCCGGCCTGGTGCGCGATGCGGGCCACGCCCGCGGGCGTCTTGCCGCGCAGGGTCTGCGCGTCCATGCGGCCTTCGCCGGTGAAGGCGAGCGTGGCGCCCTCCATGGCCTGCGCCAGGCCGCCGAGTTCGGCGACGATCTCGACGCCGGGGCGGAAGTGCGCGTTCAGGAAGGTCTTGGCGGCGAAGCCGAGACCGCCGGCCGCGCCCGCGCCGGCGTCATCGCGGCGATCGCTGCCCAGCTGGCGCGCACAGACGTCGGCGAAGTGGCCGAGCATGGCGTCCAGCGCCAGCACCTGTTCGGGCGTGGCGCCTTTCTGCGGACCGAAGATGTGGGAGGCGCCCTGCGGTCCGCACAGCGGGTTGTCGACGTCGGAGGCGATGACGATGCGCGTCTTCGCCAGCCGCGGATCGAGGCCGCGCGGGTCGATGCTGGCCAACTGCCCCAGCGCGCCGCCGCCCGGCGGCAGGCTGTGGCCGTCCTGGTCGAGCAGGCGCAGGCCCAGCGCGGTCAACATGCCGGCGCCGCCGTCATTGGTGGCGGAGCCGCCCAGGCCCAGGATGATGCGTTCGGCGCCGGCGTCCAGCGCCGCGAGGATCAGCTCGCCCACGCCATGGCTGCTGGCGCGCATCGGGTCGCGCTTGGCCGGCGCGATCAGTTCCAGCCCGGCGGCCGCGGCCATCTCGATGATGGCAGTGCCGTCTTCGAGCAGGCCCCACACGGCGTCGACCTTGTGGCCCAGCGCGTCGTTGACGGTGCGCTCGCGCGCCTGGCCGCCGGCGGCCGCCAGCACCGCCTCGACCGTGCCTTCGCCGCCGTCGGCCATCGGGATGCAGACGGTCTGCGCCCCGGGGCAGGCGGCCTTGACGCCGCGGGCGATGGCCGCGGCCGCGTCCGGCGCGGAAACGCTTTCCTTGAAAGAGTCGGGTGCGATGACGATTTTCACGAGGCCTGCCACGGTTCGTTGGGGACGGGATGTCGATCATGATACCCGCGTGTCCGCCGCCGTCGTACCATAGCGCTTTCGTTGTTCATGTGAGAGTGGATCGCCATGCCTGTATTGCGCCGCACCAAAATTGTCGCCACCCTGGGGCCCTCGACGTCGACGCCGGAACGCATCGACGCCATGATCAAGGCCGGCCTGGACGTGGCGCGGCTGAACTTCTCGCACGGCAGCGCCGACGACCATCGCGAGCGCGCCCGCCTGGTGCGCGAGAGCGCCGCGCGGCAGGGCCGCTTCGTCGCCATCATGGGCGACCTGCAGGGCCCCAAGATCCGCATCGCGCGCTTCACCGACAAGCTGGTGCAGCTGCAGGTGGGCCAGCCGTTCACGCTGTCGCGCGTGCATCCGAAAGAGGCCGGCACGGCCAGCATCGTCGGCATCGACTATCCCGAGCTGGTGACGGACTGCCGCGTCGGCGACGAGCTGCTGCTCGACGACGGCCGCGTGGTGCTGGTGGTCGACCGCGTCGAGGGCGACGAGGTCCACACCACCGTCACGGTCGGCGGCCCGCTGTCCAACAACAAGGGCATCAACCGCCGCGGCGGCGGCCTGTCGGCGCCGAGCCTGACCGACAAAGACCGCGTCGACATCAAGCTGGCCGCTGAAATGCAGCTGGACTTCGTGGCGGTGTCGTTCCCGCGCTATGGCAGCGACATCGACGAGGCGCGCGAACTGCTGCGCGCCGCCGGCAGCGAAGCCTGGATCATCGCCAAGATCGAACGCGCCGAAGCGGTGGCCGACGACGAAGCGCTGGACGCGCTGATCCGCGCCAGCGACGGCGTGATGGTGGCGCGCGGCGACCTGGGCGTGGAAGTGGGCGACGCAGAATTGGTCGGCATCCAGAAGCGCATCATCCAGCACGCCCGCACCCTGAACAAGGTGGTGATCACCGCGACCCAGATGATGGAGTCGATGATCTCCAGCCCGATCCCGACGCGCGCCGAAGTGTCGGACGTGGCCAACGCGGTGCTGGACTACACCGACGCGGTGATGCTGTCGGCGGAAAGCGCGTCGGGCGCTTATCCGGTCGAGACGGTGCAGGCCATGGCGCGCGCCTGCCTGGGCGCGGAAAAGCATCCCACCAGCA
This sequence comes from Achromobacter sp. 2789STDY5608615, assembly GCF_001298995.1. NCBI lineage: Bacteria > Pseudomonadati > Pseudomonadota > Betaproteobacteria > Burkholderiales > Alcaligenaceae > Achromobacter > Achromobacter sp. 2789STDY5608615. The sequence continues at coordinate 109,039 of NZ_CYTY01000005.1, read as the reverse complement.
CGCAGTCGCATCACCGCCTGGGCGAGACCTTCACGCGCTGCGACGAAACCATCGCGCTGGCGGCCATGTACGCGGCCAACCATTTCCCGGGCGTCAAGGCCATCATCGCGCTGACCGAAAGCGGCCATACGCCGCTGATCATGTCGCGCATCCGCTCGGGCGTGCCGATCTACTGCTACAGCCCGCACAGCATCACGCAGAACCGCGTGACGATGTTCCGCGGCGTCTACACCATTCCGTTCGCGCCGTCGGACTACGAGCCGGCCGACCTCAGCAACGCCGCCATCGACGAACTGAAGAAGCGCAATCTGGTGAAAGAGGGCGACTGGGTCATCCTGACCAAGGGCGACTTCTACCGCGACAGCGGCGGCACCAACGGCATGAAGATCCTGCTGGTGGATTGAGCGGTCCCGTGGCGCGCCGGGCCTGCAAGCAGGCTTCGCGCGCCGTTCAGCCGAAGAACCAGTAGCACACGCCGATGGCCGCCAGCACGCCGGCCAGGTCGGCCACCAGCGCGCAACCCACCGCATGGCGCGCGCGCAGGATGCCGACCGAGCCGAAATACACCGCCAGCACGTAGAAGGTGGTTTCGGTGCTGCCTTGCACCACCGCGGCCAGCAGCGCGGGGAAACTGTCCACGCCGAAGTGTGTCATGGTCTCGAGCATCATGGCGCGCGCCGCGCTGCCCGAGAACGGCTTGACCAGCGCGGTCGGCAGCGCGTCGACGAAGCGCGTGTCCCAGCCGGCATTGGCGGCCAGCCAGCGGATGCCGTCGAGCAGGAAATCCAGCGCGCCCGAGGCCCGCAGCACGCCGACCGCGCACAGCATCGCCACCAGATAGGGCAGCAGGCTCTTGGCGATGTCGAAGCCTTCCTTGGCGCCTTCGATGAAGGCCTCGTAGACCGGCACCTTCTTCCAGGCGCCGACGATGAGGAAGGCCAGCAGGATGCCGAACAGGGCCAGGTTGCCCATCAGCGACGACAGCGCGGCGATGGCGCTGGCCGACATGCTGGCCAGCAGCGCCATGAAGCCGCCCATGACCAGCGCCGCGCCGCCCAGCCACAGCATCACGACGGGATCGATCAGGCGCAGGCGCTGGCATGCCGCCACCACCAGGAAACCGGCCAGCGTCGACGCGCTGGTGGCCAGCAGGATCGGCAGGAACACCAGGGTGGGGTCGGGCGCGCCCTGCTGCGCGCGGAACATGAACAGCGTCACCGGCAGCAGCGTCAGCGACGAGGCGTTGAGCACCAGGAACAGGATCTGGGCGTTGCTGGCGGTGTCGGGCCTGGGGTTGAGCGATTGCAGTTCGCGCATGGCGCGCAGGCCGATGGGCGTGGCGGCATTGTCCAGCCCCAGGCCGTTGGCGGCGAAGTTGAGCGTGATCAAGCCGATCGCGGGGTGGTTGCGCGGCACCTCGGGCATCAAGCGCGCGAACAGCGGCCCCAGCAGCCGCGCCAGCCGTTCCACCAGCCCGGCGCCCTCGGCGATGCGCAGGAACCCCAGCCACAGCGTCAGCGTGCCGAACAGTAGCACCATCACCTCGACCGACATCCGCGCCATGTCGAACAGGCTGGCGACCATGGCGCGGAACACGTCCGGGTCGCCGATGGCCAGCCAGCGGTATAGCGCGGCCGCGGCGGCAGTCAGGAAGAAGCCCAGCCAGAGTTTGTTCAGCATGCGGTGTGTGCCCGGATAGCGATTGGATTGCGCACCAGCGCGGGGAGGCCCATTGTCGCAGAGTCGGACCGGTGGGGTTTGGCCCCGATGGCCCAATTCTGGTACTTTGCCCTGATATGCCCAGTGGCATCGAACGAGAGGGGAGCTCATGGATTTCAACGCATGGCGCCGGCGCCGCATCTCCGAACCCGCGTACCGCTGGGCGCGCAACGCGATGCCGCCGCTCTCGGCCACCGAACGCGAGGCCATCGAGGCCGGCGACACCTGGTGGGAAGCCGACCTGTTCACCGGCAATCCCGACTGGCGCAAGCTGCTGGACGTGCCCGCGGCCGCCCTGACGCCGGAGGAACAACGCTTCATCGACGGCCCGGTGGCGCAGTTGTGCGCCATGCTGGACGAATGGGACATCACCTGGCATCGGCGCGACCTGCCGCCCGAGGTCTGGGCCTTTCTGAAGGCGCAGCGCTTCTTCGGCATGATCATTCCCAAGCGCCACGGCGGCCTGGGGTTCTCGCCCTACGCGCATTCCGAGGTGGTGCGGCGTATCTCGGCCTATTCGATCACCGCCGGCGTCACGGTCATGGTGCCCAACTCGCTGGGGCCGGGCGAGCTGCTGATGCAGTTCGGCACCCAGGCCCAGCGCGACTACTGGCTGCCGCGCCTGGCCGACGGCCGCGAGGTGCCGTGCTTCGGCCTGACCAGTCCCGAGGCCGGCTCGGATGCCGCCTCCATGGTCGATACCGGCGTGGTCTGCCGCCAGGTGGTGGACGGCCGCGAGCTGATCGGCGTGCGCCTGAACTGGCACAAGCGCTACATCACGCTGGGGCCGGTGGCCACGGTGCTGGGGCTGGCGTTCAAGATGTCGGACCCCGACGGCATCCTGGGCGAGGCGCGCGACATCGGCATTTCCGTGGCGCTGGTGCCGACCGACGCGCCGGGCGTCGAGATCGGCCGCCGCCACCTGCCAGCGATGCAGGTGTTCCAGAACGGACCCAATCGTGGCCGCGACGTGTTCGTGCCGCTGGACGCGCTGATCGGCGGCGTCGAGCGCGCCGGCCATGGCTGGCAGATGCTGATGAGCGCGCTGGCGGCGGGGCGCGGCATTTCACTGCCGTCGCTGTCGGCCGCGGCGTGCGTGATGAGCGCGCACGCCACCGGCATGTACGCGCGGGTGCGCGAACAGTTCGGCATCCCCGTCGGCAAATTCGAAGGCGTGCAGGAAAAGCTCGCCAGCCTGGCGGGCAATGCCTACCTGGTGGAAGCGGCCCGGCGCCTGACCTGCGCGGCGCTGAACCAGGGCGTGAAGCCGGCGGTGGTGTCGGGCATCATGAAATACCACGCCACCGAGCGCATGCGGGTGTCGGTCAACGACGCCATGGACGTGCATGCCGGCCGCGCGGTGATCGACGGACCCAGCAACTACCTGGGCGCGCTGTACCGGGCGGTGCCCATCGCCATCACGGTCGAGGGCGCCAACATCCTGACGCGCAACCTGATCATCTTCGGCCAGGGCGCGATCCGCGCCCATCCCTACCTGATGCCGGAGATCCTGGCGCTGGGCAATCCCGATGAAGAGCGCGGCATGGAAGTGTTCCATGACGTGTTCTGGCGCCACCTGCGCCATACCGGCATGAACACGCTGCGCGCCATCGGCCGCGCCTGGACCGGCGGCGTGCTGGCGCCGTCGCCGGTGTCCGGTCCCACCGCCGGCCATTACCGCCGGCTGGGCCGCTATGCGGCCGGCTTCGCGCTGCTGGCCGACGCCACGCTGGCGCGGCTGGGCGGCGGCCTCAAGCGCCGCGAGATGATCTCGGCGCGGCTGGGCGACATCCTGGCCGAGCTGTACCTGCTGTCGGCCGTGCTCAAGCGCTGGGAGGACGAAGGGCGCAAGCACGACGATCTGCCGCTGGTGCGCTGGTGCATGGAACAGGGCTATGCCGAGATCGAGAAGCGCATGGACCAGGTGCTGTCGAACCTGCCGGGCCGGCCGCTGGCCTGGGCGCTGCGCGCGGCCATCCTGCCGTTGCGGCTGGCCAAGGGGCCGGGCGATGCGCTCAGCCGCGAATGCGCGGAACTGCTGCTCAAGCCGTCGCCGACCCATGTGCGGCTGGCGGCCGACCTGCAGCGCGTGTCAGGCAGCGGCGGCCAGGGCGATGCCGATCCGCTGGCGCTGCTGACCCGCGCCTTCGCCCTGGTGGACGCGGTGCAGCCGATCCGCGACCGGCTGCGCCAGTCGGGCGTGCGCGATTGGCGCGAGGCGCACCGGCACGGCGCCATCACGGCGACGCAGGCCGCGCAACTCGAAGAGGCCGAGGCGATCGTGTCGCGCGTGCTGCAGGTAGACGATTTCGCGCCCGAGGAATTGTCGCCGCGGGACGATCAGTCGTCCTGATTCGGGTCCATGCCCGGGAACAGGATTTCGGTGAAGCCGAACTTCGAGAAATCCTGGATCCGGGAAGGATAGAGTCGGCCGATCAGGTGGTCGCATTCATGCTGCACCACGCGGGCGTGGAAGCCCTCGGCCTCGCGGTCGATGTCACGGCCGTAGGGATCCTTGCCCTGGTAGCGGATGTGGCGATAGCGCGGCACCAGGCCGCGCAGCCCCGGCACCGACAGGCAGCCTTCCCAGCCGTCTTCCATGTCGTCGGACAGCGGCGTGATGACCGGGTTGCACAGGATCGTCTGCGGCACCGCCGGCGCGTCGGGATAGCGCTCGTTGCGATCGAAGCCGAAGATGACCAGCTGCAGGTCCACGCCGATCTGCGGCGCGGCCAGGCCCACCCCTTGCGCCGCCGCCATGGTCTCGAACATGTCTTCGATCAGGGCGTGCAGTTCGGGGGTATCGAAGCGCTCGACCGGCGGCGCGATGCGCAGCAGCCGGGGATCGCCCATTTTGAGGATGGAGTGGATCATGGCGATGGTGGAAAAAAAGTGGTCCGTCGTTAGAAGGGGGCTTTCCCCGCCGGGCCGCCCCAAGGGGAAAGCGCCCCCTCGGGGGGGGGGGCAGCTAGCTCACGTAGTGAGCGCGGCGTGGGGGCCTCAATCCACTCGTCCCTTCTTCTGGATGAATTCGATCTTGTAGCCGTCCGGGTCCTCGACGAAGGCGATCACGGTGGTGCCGTGCTTCATCGGGCCGGCCTCGCGGGTGACCTTGCCGCCGCGTTCCTTGACCTTGTCACAGGCTTCGTAGGCGTTGTCGACTTCCAGGGCGATGTGGCCGTAGCCGGTGCCCAGGTCGTACTTGTCGGTATCCCAGTTGTGGGTCAGCTCGATCACGGCGCCTTCGGATTCATCCTGGTAGCCGACGAACGCCAGCGTGAACTTGCCGTCGGGGTAGTCGTTGCGGCGCAGGACGCGCATGCCGAGCACGTTGGTGTAGAAGTCGATGGACTTGTCGAGGTTGCCGACTCGCAGCATGGTGTGGAGCATACGCATGGTGGAATTCCTTAAGCGATGAGGGGGGGGGGCGGGAAGCCGTGGACGTGTCCGGCGGACTCCCGGGTTATGCCGAGGTCTTGCAGCGCGCCGCCCATGGCGTCGACCGCAAGCCGCATCTGGTCGGGCCCGAAGGCGCCGATGCAACCCACCCGGAAAGTGGGCAGTTCGGTGTTGGTGAAATTGCTGAGCACGAAGCCGCGCTGCTTGAGCGCGTCCACGAACAGCTGCAGGTTCCAGGTCGGCGCGTCGGGCGCATGCACGTTGACGACGATCGGGCCTTGCAGCGCGGGCGGCAGGTAGGGGCTGAGCCCCAGGCCGGCCACGCCGTCGTAGAGGGTGCGCATGTTGGCGGTGTAGCGCGCCAGCCGGGCTTCGCGGCCTTCCTGATGATACAGCTCCAGCGCCACGGCCAGCGCCGCCAGCGTCGGCGCCGGCGGCGTGAAGCGCGGGCCGGCATTGGGCGCCAGGGTGTGCTGGTAGATGTCGGCCAGGTCCAGCGACCAGCTGCCGGCGTTGCCGCGCGCGGCCTCCAGGCTGTCGCGGCGGCCCACCACGAAGGCGGCGCCGGGCAGGCCTTCCAGGCACTTGTTGGCGGTCAGCACCACGGCGTCCACGGCCGGCAGGGCGCGCATTTCCAGCGGCAGCGCGCCGAAGGCCGAGACCGCGTCGACGATGACGCGGCGTCCCAGCGCGTGGGCGATGCGGGCCAGTTCCGGCACGTCGTGGCAGATGCCGCTGCCGGTCTCGCTGTAGACCAGCGCCACGTGCGTCAGGCTCGGGTCCTGCTCCAGCGCCCGCGCCACGGCCTGGGGATCGACGCGGTCGCGCACGCCCACGTACAGCGGCACGGCGACGCGGCCGGCCTCGGCGGCCAGCTTCTGCAGGCGGCCGGCGTAGGCGCCGGTGGACGGCACCAGCAGGCGGCCGCCGGGCGGCACCAGGGTGCGGATCGCGGCTTCCACCGCGAAATGGCCGCAGCCCGGCAGCGCCAGCGCCACGTGCTCGTCCGCGTCGGCCTCGGCCACGCGCAGCACGCTGGCGCAGACCTGGTGGTACAGTTCGCGGAATTCGTTGTCCCAGGGCGCATAGTCCTGCGCCATGGCGGCCTTCACCCGCGCATCGGTCGTGACCGGGCCGGGAATCAGCAGAAGCATGGTGTGTCTCCGTGGGTACTCATGCGAGGCTTCTTTTCGTGTGAACAGGCCCTGGGCTGGTTGCGGGGGCGTCGCGCACCGACCCTAGAATTGGGGCAGCGAGGCCGGGTCGTGGCGCCGCAGCACGTTCTTCGCTTCCTCGAAATCGGGCAGGATCTGGCCGACTTCGCGCCAGAAGTCCTGGCTGTGGTTCATTTCGCGCAGGTGCGCCAGTTCGTGCGCGATGACGTAGTCGATGATGGCGGGCGCGAAATGGATCAGGCGCCAGTTCAGCATGATGTTGCCGTCGCTGGTGCACGAGCCCCAGCGCGTGGCCGCCGACGACAGACGCCAGCGGCGGATCTTCAGGCCGCTGATCTGCAGGAAGTGCGCCAGCCGGGCGCCGAACCAGGCGCCGGCGCGCTGCTGCAGCCAGGCCTGGGCGGCGTCGCGGATGCGGCCCTGGTCGGCATCGGCCGGCAGGGCCAGCCACAGCGTGTCGCCATCGGCCGGCGCTTCGGCATCGCCCGACAGGCGGGTCTGGCGGCTGTCGCCGCCCACGCCCAGCACGATGCGCTTGCCCAGGTAGGGCAGTTCGCCGCCGGCCTGCCAGCGCGTGTGCGCCATGGCCAGCTGCTGCTTGCGGGTGTGCCATTCGCGCAGCTTGGCGACGATCCAGCGGGATTTCTCGCGCACCGCGTCGTCGATCTGCGCCAGCGTGACCCAGTTGGGCGCCGTGACGCGCAGGCCGTCGTCGGTGATGACGAAGCCGATGCTGCGGCGGCGCGAGCGCAGCAGCACGAAGCCGATGGGTTGCGGGTCGGTGTCCACCTCGCGCCAGCGCGCGCCGGGCGGCAGCGGATCGGGGCAGGGGGTGGGCACGCGCGCGGCGGCGTTGGGCGACAGCGTCAGCAGCGGTTCGCCGGCCGGCTTGGGCGCGGAGGAGGCAGGGGGAGGGAACAGCGGCGCGGGCGGCGTGGCCGCCGGCGCCTTGCGTGGCGCGGGAGACGCGCTCAAGGGCGACGCGTCGGCAGACGCGTCGGAGTCTTGCACGTCGAACAGGAGTTCGAGCTGGTCAGTGCTGGGCATACCTTTCTGGATTGAGACGCCGCATTTCCCCTTCGATCCAGTCCTGGACTTTCTGGTTCAGTTCCTCGGGGGAGATTCCCTTCGATTCTATCGCGGGACCGATGGACAGCGTAACCATGCCCGGATATTTGACGAAGGCGTTGCGGCGCCAGCATTCGCCGGCATTGTGCGCCACCGGGATGACCACCGCGCCGGTGCGCGAGGCCAGCAGCGCGCCGCCCATCTTGAAGCGCGCGGTCTTGCCCGGCGGCACGCGCGTGCCTTCCGGGAACAGCAGCGGCCAGCGGCCTTCGTCCAGCCGGACCTGTCCCTGCTTGACCACCTGGTCGAAGGCGTCGCGGCCCTTGGCGCGGTCGATGGCGATCATGCGCAGCAGCGCCAGGCCCCAGCCGAAGAACGGCACCATGTGCAGTTCCTTCTTGTAGACGAAGCACACCTCGCGCGGCATGTAGGCCGGGAAGAACAGGGTCTCCCAGGCCGACTGGTGCTTGGACAGCAGCACCGCCGGGCCGTCGGGCAGGTTTTCCCAGCCCTTGACCTGCCAGCGGATGCCGCAGAACACCTTGGCGCCCCAGATGGCCAGGCGCGGCCAGCCCACCGTGAGCTTGTAGCGCAGGTGCAGCGGCAGCGGCGCCCACAGCACGCAGGCGAACGCGTACGGGATGACCGTGATGGCCAGGAACAGGAAATACAGGAACGAGCGCAGCCGGGCCATCAGTTGTCCTGCAGCAGGGCGTCGGCCACGGCCGACAGGTCGTCGCAGACCCGGGTGTTGTCGGGCAGGCCGCCCTTGGCCAGCGTCTTCTTGCCGTTGCCGGTCAGCACCAGCCAGGGCGAGCAGCCGGCGGCGGCGGAGGCCTGCAGGTCGCGCAGCGAGTCGCCCACGGCCGGCACGCCGGCCAGGTCGACGTCATAGCGGTGACCGATCTGCTCGAACATGCCGGGACGCGGCTTGCGGCAGGTGCAGTCGTCGTCCGGGCCGTGCGGGCACATGAAGACGGCGTCGACGCTGCCGCCGGCCGCGGCCAGCTCGCGCCGCATCTTGGTGTGGATGGCGGTCAGCGTGTCCATGTCGAACAGGCCGCGGGCCAGGCCCGACTGGTTGGTGGCGACCACCACCGTCCAGTCCGCCTGGGTCAGGCGGGCGATGGCCTGCAGGCTGCCGGGCAGGGCGATCCATTCGTCGGGACTTTTGACGAAGGCGTCGCTGTCCTGGTTGATGACGCCGTCGCGGTCGAGGATGATGAGCTTCACTGTGCCAGCCTGGAAATGTCAGCGACCTGGTTCATCAGGGTGTGCAGCTGGCCCAGCAGCGCCAGCCGGTTGGTGCGCACCGCCGGGTCTTCGGCCATGACCATGATGTCGGCGAAGAAGGCGTCCACCGGCTCGCGCGCCTGCGCCAGGGTGCGCAGGTTGGCGGCGAAGTCGCCGGCTGCCAGTTGCGCCTCGGCCTGCGGGCGCAGCGCGGCGATGGCGGCGGCCAGCGCCTTTTCGGCGGGCTCGACCAGGGCGGCGTCATTGACCGCGCCGATCTCGCCCTCGGCCTTCTTGAGCAGGTTGCCGATGCGCTTGTTGGCGGCCGCCAGGCTGGCGGCCTCGGGCATCTGCGCGAAGGCGGCGGCGGCGCGCACGCGCTCGGCCACCTGGTGCAGCGGCGGCGCCAGGGCGATGACGGCCTCGACCGCATTGCGGTCGTGGTCGTTGATCAGCTGGTTGCGGTAGCGCTCATAGATGAAGGCGCGCACCTCGGCCAGCGTGTCGGCGGGGATCTTGCCGGCCGGGAAGGTGGCGGCGGTGGCGGCCAGCAGGCCGTCCAGCGACAGCGGACCGTCCTGGTTGAGCTTGAGCCAGCCGCCGGCGGCCAGCTGCTCGAAGGCGCTGATCAGGCCCAGCGCGGCGCGGCGCAGGCCGAACGGGTCGCGTTCGCCGGTGGGCGCCAGGCCGATGGCCCAGATGCCGACCAGGGTCTCGGCGCGTTCGGCGATGAACAGCGTGGCGGCGGTCAGGCCGTCCTGCGAGACCGGCGTGTCGTAACGGTTGCGGTACTGGGTGCGCAGCGCCTGCACGACGCTGTCCGGCTCGCCGTCGCCGGCGGCGTAGTAGGCGCCCATGATGCCTTGCAGCTCGGGGAACTCGCCCACCATGTTCGAGCCCAGGTCGGCCTTGGCCAGCAGCGCGGCGCGGTCGGCGGCGGCGACGTCGCCGCCCAGCTTGCCGGCCACATCGCGGGCGATGGCGCGCACGCGCTCGACGCGTTCGAGCTGGGTGCCCAGCTTGTTGTGGTAGACGATCGAGCCCAGTTGCTCGACGCGCGCGGCCAGCGGCGTCTTGCGGTCGGTCTCGAAGAAGAACTGGGCGTCGGCCAGGCGCGGGCGCACCACGCGCTGGTTGCCTTCGACGATGTTCACCGGGTTGTCCGTGTGCATGTTGCTCACGATCAGGAAGCGGTGCGTCAGGCGGCCGCTGGCCGGGTCGAACAGCGGGAAGTACTTCTGGTTCAGGCGCATGGTCAGGATCAGGCATTCCTGCGGCACTTGCAGGAACTGTTCCTCGAACTCGCCCACGTAGACGGTGGGGTGTTCGACCAGGGCGGTGACTTCATCGAGCAGGGCGGCCACTTCGGGGTCGTCGCCCGGCGTGGCCGACAGGCGGCCGGCGTGGTCCAGCAGTTGGCGCTGGATCTCGTCGCGGCGGCCTTCGAACGAGGCCACCACGCGGCCCTTGTCGGCCAGGGTGGCGGCGTAGGCGTCGGCATCGGCGATGGCGATGGCGCCGTCGCTCATGTAGCGGTGGCCCAGCGTCTCGCGGCCGGCGGTCAGGCCGAGGGCGCTGACCGGAACGACGTCGGCGCCGAACAGCGCGATCAGGCCGTGCGCCGGGCGCACGAACTTGACGGTGGTTTCGCCGTCGGCCAGCTGGTAGCGCATGACCTTGGGGATCGGCAGGCCGTCGATGGCCGCGTCGATGCCTTCCTGCAGGCCGGCGGCCAGCGCGGCGCCGGGCGCGGTGCCGCGCGCGACCAGGTAATCCTGCTTGCCGTCGGACTCACGTTCCAGGGTGGCCAGGTCGATGTTTTCCAGGCCCTTGGCGGCCAGTTTCTTCTGCAGCGCCGGCGTGGCCTTGCCGTCTTCGGTCAGGCCGATCTTCACCGGCATCAGCTTTTCGGCGTAGGCCTGGTCGGGCGCCTGGGCCAGCACGGCCGACAGGCGCACCGCCAGGCGGCGCGGCGTGGCGTAGGGCTCGACGGTGCAGCCGTCGGCCAGCAGGCCGTGGCGCGCCAGCGTGGCGCGCACGCCCTCGGCGAAAGCCTGGCCCAGCTTCTGCAGGGCCTTGGGCGGGAGTTCTTCGGTCAGCAGCTCGACCAGCAGCGGGCGGATGTTCGTCGTCATTTATGCAGCCTCCCCGGCGGCCTTGTCGCGGCCCAGCATGGGAAAGCCCAGTCGTTCGCGGGAATCGTAGTAGGCCTGCGCGACGGCGCGCGACAGGTTGCGGATGCGGCCGATATAGGCGGCGCGCTCGGTGACGCTGATCGCGCCGCGCGCGTCCAGCATGTTGAAGGTGTGGGCGGCCTTGAGCGTGGCTTCATAGGCCGGCAGGGCCAGCGGCACGTCCATCAGGCGCTTGGCCTCGGCTTCGTAGTCGTTGAAGTGCGCGAACAGCATCTCGGCCGACGAATATTCGAAGTTGTAGGTCGACTGTTCCACTTCGTTCTGGTGGAACACGTCGCGGTACAGCACGCGGCGGCCGTTGGCGCCTTCGGTCCAGACCAGGTCGTACACGCTCTGCACGTCCTGCAGGTACATGGCCAGGCGTTCCAGGCCGTAGGTGATCTCGCCCGTGGTCGGGGTGCAATCCAGGCCGCCGACCTGCTGGAAGTAGGTGAACTGGGTCACTTCCATGCCGTTGAGCCAGACTTCCCAGCCCAGGCCCCAGGCGCCCAGCGTCGGGTTTTCCCAGTCGTCCTCGACGAAGCGGATGTCGTGCTGCGTCGGGTCGATGCCCAGCGCCTTGAGCGAACCGATGTACAGGTCCAGGATTTCCGGGGGCGCGGGTTTCAGCACCACCTGGTACTGGTAATAGTGCTGCAGGCGGTTGGGGTTCTCGCCGTAGCGGCCGTCCTTGGGGCGGCGCGAGGGCTGCACGTAGGCCGCGCGCCAGGGCTCCGGGCCGATCGCCCGCAGGAAGGTGGCGGTGTGCGAGGTGCCGGCGCCGACTTCCATGTCGTAGGGCTGCAGCAGGGCGCAACCCTGCTTGTCCCAGTATTCCTGGAGCGTAAGGATGATTTGCTGAAAGGTGAGCATAGGATTCTTGGAATTCGGTCGCCGGGCGACGTCTGCCGTGGGCGTGGGAAACCGGGCATTTTAACTGCCCCGGGGCGGCCTCGGGGCCGGACCCCGGGATTGCGGTTACATCCTGGCGGTTACATATCGGGCGGGGCGTGCTCCAGGCGGACACGGCCCGGGCGCCGCCCTGCGGCGGCCGGGCATTGGTCGTATCATTCCAGGTTGACCAGTCTTATATAAAACCAACATCCCCAAACCCCGGAAGGAGCATCCGCATGTCTGACCTGATCAAGGTGGAAGTCGCCGACGGCATCCAGATCATCACCATCAACCGCCCCGAGGCCAAGAACGCCATCAACCTGGAAACCGCCCAGGCCATGGCCGCCGCCCTGGATCAGCTGGACAGCCGCGACGACGTGCGCATCGGCATCCTGACGGGCGCGGGCGGCACGTTCTCGTCGGGCATGGACCTGAAGGCCTTCGCCAAGTCGGGCCAGCGCCCCTACGTCGAAGGCCGCGGCTTCGCCGGCCTGAACGAAGCGCCGCCGAAAAAGCCGCTGATCGCCGCCGTCGAAGGCTACGCCCTGGCCGGGGGCTGCGAAATGGCGCTGGCGTCCGACCTGATCGTGGCCGCCAGCAACGCCAAGTTCGGCCTGCCCGAGGTCAAGCGCGGCCTGGTGGCCGGCGCCGGCGGCATGCTGCGCCTGCCGCGCCGCCTGCCGTACCACATCGCCATGGAAGTGATCCTGACCGGCGACATGCTGGGCGCCGAGCGCGCCTACGGCTTCGGCCTGGTGAACCGCCTGACCGAGCCGGGCGGCGCCCTGGCCGGCGCGCTGGAACTGGCCCGCGCCATCGTCGAGAACGGCCCGCTGTCGGTGCAGACCGCCAAGAGCATCGTGGCGCAGTCCGGCGACTGGACCCAGGAAGAGATGTTCGGCCGCCAGCGTCCGCTGATCGCCCATATCTTCTCGTCGGCCGACGCCAAGGAAGGCGCCACCGCTTTCGCGGAGAAGCGCAAGCCGGTCTGGCAAGGAAAATAAATGGGTGCCCCCACGCCGCGCTCGCTGCGCGAGCTAGCTGCCCCCAAGGGGGCTCTTTTGCCTTGGGGCGGCCCGGCGGGGGAACCTCCCCCCACGCCGCGCTCGCAGTGCGAGCTAGCTGCCCCCAAGGGGGCTCTTTTGCCTTGGGGCGGCCCGGCGGCAAAAGTAACCCTTTCACCAGCGCGGCTGGCCGGTAGGTCGGCCGCGTTTTCACGTTCCCTTCGTTAATCGCATATCGCCATGTCCGTCCTCATCAAAGAAGAAGACTTCATCCAGTCGATAGCCGATGGCATCCAGTTCATCAGCTATTACCACCCCGTCGACTACATCCGCCACCTGGCCCGCGCCTACGAGCGCGAGGAAAGCCCGGCCGCGCGCGACGCGATGGCCCAGATCCTGACCAACTCGCGCATGTGCGCCGAGGGCAAGCGCCCGCTGTGCCAGGACACCGGCATCGTCAACGTGTTCCTGAAGGTCGGCATGGGCGTGCGTTTCGACACCAAGCGCACCCTGCAGGAACTGTGCGACGAAGGCGTGCGCCGCGGCTACCTGAACCCGGACAATCCCCTGCGCGCCTCGGTGCTGGACGATCCGCTGTTCGCCCGCAAGAACACCCGCGACAACACGCCCTGTATCCTGCACGTCGAGCTTGTCCCGGGTGACAAGGTCGACGTGCAGCTGGCTTCGAAGGGCGGCGGTTCGGAAAACAAGTCGAAGTTCGCCATGCTCAACCCCAGCGACTCGCTGGTGGACTGGGTGCTCAAGACGGTGCCGACCATGGGCGCCGGCTGGTGCCCGCCGGGCATGCTGGGCATCGGCGTCGGCGGCACCGCTGAAAAGGCCATGCTGATGGCCAAGCAGTCGCTGATGGAAGACATCGACATGTACGAACTGCTGGCCCGCGGCCCGCAGAACAAGCTCGAAGAACTGCGCATCGAGCTGTACGAGAAGGTCAACGCGCTGGGCATCGGCGCCCAGGGCCTGGGCGGCCTGACGACCGTGCTGGACGTCAAGATCAGCACCTTCCCGACGCACGCGGCCTCCAAGCCCGTCGCCATGATCCCGAACTGTGCGGCCACCCGCCACGCCCACTTCGAGCTGGACGGCTCGGGCCCGGCGCGCCTGGACCCGCCGTCGCTGTCGGAATGGCCGGAAGTGCACTGGGCGCCGGACTACAACAAGTCCAAGCAGGTCGACCTGAACACGCTGACGAAGGAAGAAGTCGCCAGCTGGAAGCCGGGCCAGACCCTGCTGCTGTCGGGCAAGATGCTGACCGGCCGCGACGCCGCGCACAAGCGCATCCAGGACATGCTGGCCAAGGGCGAGCCGCTGCCGGTGGACTTCACCAACCGCGTCATCTACTACGTCGGCCCGGTCGATCCGGTGCGCGACGAAGTGGTGGGCCCGGCCGGTCCGACCACCGCCACCCGCATGGACAAGTTCACCGACATGATGCTGGAGCAGACCGGCCTGATCGCCATGATCGGCAAGTCCGAGCGCGGCCCCGTCGCCATCGAGTCGATCAAGCAGCACGGCTCGGCCTACCTGATGGCCGTGGGCGGCGCGGCCTACCTGGTGTCCAAGGCGATCCGCGGCGCCAAGGTGCTGGGTTTCGCCGACCTGGGCATGGAAGCCATCTACGAGTTCGACGTGAAGGACATGCCGGTGACCGTGGCGGTTGACGCCCAGGGCACTTCGGTCCACACCACCGGCCCGAAGGAATGGCAGGCCCGGATCGGCAAGATCCCGGTCGCCACGGCGTAAGCCGGCGGCAGGAACGCGAAACGGGCGCCGGAGACGGCGCCCGTTTTTTTTATCCCTGCCGGCGCGTGTCGGGGCCCGCCGTCTGCGCGGGCTTCGTTGGCCGGCTCGATCCAGGTCAGTAGCGCACGTACTCCAGCGCCGGTTGCGAGGGCGCCGGGGAGCCGGCCGCGGCGGCCCGCGCCGACGCGGTCGGCCGCGCCGTCACGGGCCGGTCATGCACGTCGTAGGCGCGCTGCAATTCGTGCGCCGCCTCGGCCGTCATCTGGGTGATGTCCTCGGTCACGTCGCCCAGCTTGGCCGATTGCGCCAGCGACACCTCGACCACTTCGCCCATGATCTCGGCGACCCGCCGCGACGAGGTCACGATGTTCTCCATGGTGGCGCCGGCGGATTGGACCTGTTCGGCGCCGCTGCCGATCTGCTGGACCGAGGTGGTGATCAGGTCCTTGATCTCCTTGGCCGCGGACGCGCTGTTCTGGGCCAGGCTGCGCACTTCCGCCGCCACCACCGCGAAACCCCTGCCATGGGGGCCGGCCCGCGCCGCCTCGACCGCGGCGTTCAGCGCCAGGATGTTGGTCTGGAACGCGATGCCATCCATGACTCCGATGATTTCCGAGATGCGCCGCGAGCTGTCGGTGATGGTGCCCATGGTGGCGACCACGCCGGCCACGGTCTTGCCGCCTTCCTCGGCGACCTGGCAGGCGTCGCGCGCCAGCGTGTTGGCCTGGCTGGCGCGTTCGGCGTTTTCGGTCAGGCCCTGGACCGCCACCCGCAGCGTCTGCGCGGCGGTGAAGCGCTTGGTGATGTCGGTGGCGAACTTCACCACCTTGAACGGCCGCCCCTCGGCGTCGAAGATCGGGTTGTAGCTGGCCTCGATCCAGACGCGGCGGCCGTTCTTGCCGATGCGCAGGTACTGGCCGGTGTCGTATTCGCCGCCGCGCAGCTTGCGCCAGAATTCCTTGTAGGCGGGGCTGCGGACCTCTTCGGGCAACACCAGCATGCTGTGGTGCCGGCCGCGCAATTCGTCTTCGCGATAGCCCATGGCGTCCAGGAACAGGTCGTTGGCGCGGATGATGGCGCCGTCCAGTTCGAACTCGATGATGCCCTGCACCTTGGAGATGGCTTCGAGCTGGCCTTCGGTGTCCGCCTGGCGTCGCTGCTGCTCGGTGACGTCGGTGGCGTACTTGACCACCTTGAAGGGCCGGCCGGCGGCATCGAGGATCGGGTTGTAGCTGGCCTGCAGCCAGACGTCGCCGCCATCCTTGTGGATGCGGCGATAGCGCCCGGCGTCGTATTCGCCGCGCTTGAGCTTGTCCCAGAAGGCCATGTATTCAGGCGAATCGCGGCGGTCGGGCGCGACGAAGATGCGGTGATGCTGCCCCAGCAATTCTTCAAGCGTGTAGCCCATGGCGTCGAGGAAATTCTGGTTGGCCATGAGCACATGCCCGTCCAGGTCGAATTCGATGACCGCCTGCGCCTTGTGGATCGCCGCGATCTGGCCGTAAAGATCGGCGCTTCGCGTGTCGCGCTTGCGACGGAACAGACGCTTGAGGGAAAACCAATGCATGTTGAACTCGAACGAAAATGTTCCGCCGCGTCATTGCGGCCGAGGTCTCGGAAGACCTCGGATCGCCGGCGTTCGCGACGCTGCGGGCGAACGGCGCGCAGTCAGGCCCAGGGCAGCGGCGCAAGCGGATAGTCAGGGGATTGGCGCCTGGGCACGCCGCCGTCGGCCTGCGGAATCCTTTATCAGTGGGTGACCGGCATCATAAGGTTCAGGGAGCGCAAAACCGCGGGTTGGGGCCGGTTAGGCCGTCTGATAAAGGGAGCGGTCAGAAGGTCCAGCGCCAACTCAGCGTGGCGCTGTGGTCGCGGCTGCCCGCCCCGAGTTGTCCCGCGTAGTTCAGCGCGACCGTCGCATTGCGGCCGGCCTGCGCCTGCAGCCCGGCTTCGAGCAGCGCGGCGTTGCGGGCGATGGGCGCGCCGGTGACGGTAAAGGCCGAGCCGGTATCGAACGCCAGCGTCGAGGTCGGCCGCAGATCGCCGAAGGCGCGGCGCCAGCCAGCGCCGGCCGTGACGCTGCCTTGGAGCGGGCCCATCTGCAGCGACTGGGCGGCGCGCAGGCCCAGCGTGGCCGTCGTGGTGCGGGTGGCCTGGCGCGTGCCCGAGAGCGCGGCGCTGCCTCCGCTTTCCTGGAATGCCCGGCTGCGCAGGCCGGCCCACGCCAGGCCCGCGTAGGGTTCGAGCGTCAGGCCGCTGCCGGGGGCCAGGGTGTAGCCCAGTTCGGTGAAGACCTGGGTGGTGTTGGCGCGATAGCCGGTTCGCAACGTCTGGTCCAGGCCGCCGACGGCGACGCGCCGCCGCGTGTCGATGTCGTGCCAGGTATGGGACGCGCCCAGCATCAGGTTGAGCGTGCCGGGACCGGCCTCGAAGGCCTTGCCGCCGTAGGCGAGCGCGCTGTAGCTGTCGATGCCGCCGCGGTCTGCCGTGCCTTTGGTGCGCAACTGGCTGTCGGTGTACCCGAGCGCGCCGCCCAGGCGCCAGCCGGCGCCGAGGGCATGGTCCGCGCCGACGAAGAGACCGGTGGTGCGCAGGCGGACGGCGGTCGTGTCATCGGTCGCGTCCTGGCGCTGCCAGTTGCCGATCAGTTGCGCCCAGACCGGCCGGGCGCGGGAGACGGGCAGCGTGGACGCGGCCGGCGCGGCGTCGCTCAGGCCGGCCGCCGCGATCGGTTCGCCGGGACGCAGGCCCGCGGACAGATTGGCGCGCAGATGCGCCAGGGGCACGTTGCGGATCGTGGCGTCCAGGCCGGGCAGCGCATGGCGGACGCTGGCGTGCAGTTCCCCGGCGAGCGCCGAAAAAAAGGCCTGCGGCGCGCCTTCGGGCAGGTTCAGCGCGTGGCGGTAGAGGTCATGCCCGTCGGGCAGGCCGTCGATCGCATTGGCGGCGGCGATGGCGTTGCGCCCGCCGAGCAGATCGGCGAAACGAATCGATCCCGACGGGGCGCCGCCGCCCGCTTCCGGCGGCACCGGATCGGGAGAAGGCGGAGCCGGGTCAATCACCGGCGGCACCGGATCGGGAGGAGGCGGAGCCGGATCGGGAGGGCGCGGCGCGGGCGCTTCCTTGCGCGCCAACGTCAGCAGGGCGTCCTGATCGTCGTCTGAATAGCTGAGTGTGGGGGGTGAGGTACGCCAGGTTGGACGCCACGTCGCCAAAGCGCGTGCCGTTGAACGTGCCGTCGGCGTGCAGGATGGTGTAGGTGGTGTGCTCGGCGTACAGGTCCGATGCCATGGCGTTGACCTTCACGGCCGCGCCGTTGAGCCTGGCGGCATTCACGACATCCAGGCGGTCCGCCGCGGAGGGCGTGACCCGGACGGTGTAGACGCCATCGGTGCCGAAGTCGAGATTGCCGTCGCTCCAGATCTTCGCCGTGGTGGGGGCGTCGTCGTCGCTGCCCAGCGCCAGTTGATTGCGCTGGCCCATGAAGCGGACATCGCCAATGATGTCGGAGCCGGACCACATGATCAGCGTGTTGTCGTTGCCTTCGAACACGATGGCGGCGCCGCCGCTGCTGTTCAAGCGGCGCTTGTTGGTGACCGTGGTGTTGGAGCCGGCGCGCAGCGCGACGCCGACCTTGCCCTCGGTGGCCGCGGCGGGGACCTCCACGGCGCCCGGGCGGCCGCCTAGCACGACGTTGTTGTTGATGACGGTGCCCGAGCCGATCGATATGCCGCTGCCCCCGTCTCCGCTGGCCGATCTCGGGGTGCCGTAGTAACGGCGCGAGCCGCCTTGTCCGCCGGAGATCCGCGCATTGACGATGATGTCGCCATGCCCGAGCACCACGCCATCGCCGCCGCCGCCGGGCTGGTACGGAGAGGGGCCCCCCGCGCCGCCCGTGACGTTGCCGTTCAGGGTCAAGGTGCCGGACTGCACGGCGATGCCCGCGGCGCCGCCGCCGCCGCCGGCCGTGTGCAGGGCGCCGCCGGCGTAGACCAGCCCGTCGGCGCCCAACGCGCCCGCGCCGCCCTGGACGTCGACCCCCGCGGCCACGGTCAGGCGGGTATTTTCTCCTCCGAGGATGGCGACGCCGCCGCCGCCGCCGGAATGATCGGGGCCATCGGGGGTGCACGGCGCGGCGCAACTGCCATTGCGGCCGTGCGCGTCGACCGTGATGGTTGTTTCATCGGCGCCGAGGGTTGCGGGGGCGAGACCGCCGGTGCCCGGGCTGTTGGTGGCATTGCCGCCCGCGCCGACCGCGCCGCCCGCGACGACGGCCTCCAATCCACCGCCTTCGCCGCCGCGGATGAGCGGACTCAGGGCGCTGTTCTTGATGGCCCGCCCGCCCTGGCCGCCGCCACGCTTGCCCGCGTCGGCGAGCGCCGCGTCCGGCAAGGCCGCGCCGGCGCTCAGGGCCAGCATGAGCAGCGCCGCATACGTGAGGCGATTGGGGGGAACAGACTGCTTTCGGAAAGACAGGAATTGCATGGACGTGCCCTACATTTACCGGACGGATGAATGACGTGCCGGTAAGTGTAGGAATGCGAAAACGGCGTTTGATGACCAACCCGGCTTAAATAAAAACCAAGCTGGTCAGTGCATGCGGAGATCTTTTTGATTGTGTGAATGTAGGCGCGCAAGGGCAGAGGAAGCGAGCGGGGATGGCAAGAAATCAGACTGCTATCCCGCGCGGCCAGCCGCGAATGCGGCAATCGCCTGCGGCGACTTCCCCAGGACGTCGCGCAGTACTTCCTCGGTGTGCTGGCCCAGCAGCGGCGGGGCGCGCCGATACACCACCGGCGAGGCCGAGAAGCGCAGCGGGCTGGCGGTCACGGGCGCGACGCCGCCGCCAGGGTGGGGCAGGTCGCGGCGCAGTTGCCGCGCCTGCGCCTGCGGATGGGCGAAGGCCTGGGCGATGTCGTTGATCGGCCCGCAGGGCACGCCCACCGCTTCCAGCCGGGCGATCCAGTCATCGCGCCTGCCCTCGCGCATGATGTCCGCGAGCAAGGGCACCAGCGTGCCGCGGTTGGCCACGCGCAGCCGGTTGGTGGCAAAGCGCGGATCATCGCCCAGTTCGGGCGCGCCGATCGCCGCGCAATAGGCGCGGTACTGCGATTCATTGCCGGTGGCCACGATCAGGTGGCCGTCGCTGGCGGCGAACACCTGGTAGGGCACCACGTTCTGGTGGGCGTTGCCGGCGCGCGTCGGCGCCACGCCGGAGTTGAAGTAGTTGGAGTTCTGGTTGGCCAGCAGCGCCACGTGGCTGTCGAGCAGCGCGATGTCCAGGTGCTGGCCCAGGCCGCTGCGGTGGCGCTCCTGCAGCGCCGCCAGGATCGCCACCGTCGCATACATGCCGGTGACGATGTCGGTGACCGCCACGCCGGCCTTCTGCGGGCCGCCGCCGGGCAGGTCGTCGCGTTCGCCGGTGATGCTCATCAGGCCGCCCATGCCCTGGATCATGAAGTCGTAGCCGGGGCGCTGCGCGAACGGGCCGTCCTGGCCGAAGCCGGTGACCGAGCAGTAGATCAGGCGCGGGTTGATGGCCTTCAGGCTGGCGTAGTCCAGGCCATACTTGGCCAGTCCGCCGACCTTGAAGTTCTCGACCAGGATATCGCTGACCGCCGCCAGTTCGCGGATCAGCGCGGCGCCGTGCGGCGTGGCCATGTCGGCCTCGACCGAACGCTTGTTGCGGTTGGCGCTGAGGTAGTAGGCCGACTCGTTGGTGTCGATGCCCTGGCCGTCCTTGAGGAAGGGCGGGCCCCAGGCGCGGGTGTCGTCGCCGACGCCGGGCCGTTCGATCTTGATGACGTCGGCGCCCAGGTCGGCCAGGTTCTGCGTGCACCAGGGGCCGGCCAGGATGCGCGACAGGTCCAGCACTCGGATGCCGTCCAATGCGGGCGGGCGCGTCATGATTGCACCTCGGCGGCGCCATGGCTCATCACGACGATATTGCGTTCGACAGCGCGGGCGATGAAGCGGATCTGCCCGTCGGGCATGCGCCACATATCGCATTGCAGCGTCTCGCCCGGATACACTGGCGCCGAAAAGCGCGCGTCCAGCCGGGTCAGGCGGGCGGCGTCATAGTCGCACCAGGTCTTGACCACGGCATGCGCGGCCACGCCGTACGAGCACAGCCCATGCAGGATCGGCCTGGGATAGCCGGCCTGGTGCGCCACCTCGGGGTCGGCGTGCAGCGGATTGCGGTCGGCGTTCAAGCGGTACAGCAACGCCGCCTGCGGCGGGATGCGCAGTTCGCAGCGGCGCTCCGGCTCGCCCTGCGGCGCGGCGGGCAGCGGCTCGGGGCTGGCGTCGCCCTGGCCGAAGCCGCCGTCGCCGCGGCAGAAGGTGCTTTGCCGCAAGGTCGCCAGGTGGGTGCCGGCGGTGTCGTGCAGCGTGCGTTCGGTGACCACGATAGCGCCCTTGTCCGCGCCCTTGTCGATCACGTGGGTGATGCGGCTTTTGCCGATGACGGTGCCGGACGTGGGCAGCGGCGCGTGCACCGTCAGCCGCTGTTCGCCGTGCACCAGCCGGACCCAGTCGATGCCGGCGCGCGGATCGCTCATCCAGAATCCCGGGTAGCCCAGCACCACGCTCATTGTGGGGAAGGCGCGCAGGTCCTTTTCGTACACGTAGCGTAGCTGGCGGGTGTCCTCGGGGTCCTGCCCCAGGCCGATGCCCAGCGCGTACAGCATGGTGTCCTTGTCGTCGTAGTGCTGGCGCACGTCGTCGAAGCGCCAGTGCTTCACGGTTGCGTAGTCGAGCGGCATGGCGGTCTCAGATGGGGTCCCAGTCGATCACGTCGGGCGAACGCTCCAACGCGTAGAAGTGCTTGCGCATGGCGGGCACGGCGATCTCGCCGATCAGTTCGGGCGTCCAGCCCTCGCTGTAGTGCACGCTGCGCAGCGGCCGCGGCTGGCTCATCAGCATGATCTCGTTGGCGCGCACCGCGAACACCTGCGCGGTGATGGCGCTGGCCGCATCGCTGGCCAGGTACACGGCCATGGGCGCGACCTTGTCGGCTTCCATCTTCTTCAGCTTCTCGACGCGCGCCTTTTCCTCGTCGGTCTCGGCCGGAATCGAGCTGGTCATGCGGCTCCAGGCGAACGGCGCGATGCAGTTCGAGCGCACGTTGTAGCGCGCCATGTCGAGCGCGATCGACTTGGACAGCGCCACGATGCCGAGCTTGGCGGCGGCATAGTTGGCCTGGCCGAAGTTGCCGATCAGGCCCGAGGTGGAGGTCATGTGCACGAAGGCGCCGGATTCCTGTTCGCGGAAATACGGCGCGGCGGCGCGGCTCATGAAGAACGAGCCGTTCAGGTGGACGTCGATGACCTGACGCCATTCCTCTTCGCTCATCTTGTGGAACACGCGGTCGCGCAGGTTGCCGGCGTTGTTGACCACCGCATCGATGCGGCCGAAGGCGTCGACGGCGGCCTGGATGACGCGGCTGGCGCTGTCGTAGGCGGCCACGCTGTCGGTGTTGGCGACGGCCTGTCCGCCGGCCGCGGCGATCTCGCGCGCCACGGCGTGCGCCGGGCCATCGCCGCCGCCTTCGCCGGTCAGCGAGACGCCGATGTCGTTGACCACCACCTTGGCGCCCGCCCGCGCCATGGCCAGCGCGATGCCGCGGCCGATGCCGCCTCCCGCGCCCGTGACGACGACGACCTTGCCGGAAACAATACCGCTCATGGGGACTCACTCCTGATGCCGCGGCGCGTGCCGCGTTGGGAAACAGTTCCGCGTCAAACCGTATGGTTTACGGGGTTGCCCCATGGTATGTTCGTGACGGCATTCGAAGAATTCAAAATTAGAAATGCCCCCCTTCTGTGTGGTGGAACATGAGACATGATCTGACTGACCTGCGGCTCTTCCTGAACGTGGGAGAGACGCTCAATCTGACCCGTGCGGCCGAACGCACCTTCCTGTCCTTGCCCGCGGCCAGCGCGCGCGTCAAGCACATGGAAGAGGCCTTCAAGGCGCGGCTGCTGGTGCGCATGGCCACGGGCGTGGCGCTGACGCCGGCGGGCGAGGTGCTGCTCAAGCACGCCAACGCGGTGTTCCGCCAGCTCGAATGCCTGAACGCCGACCTGCAGCCTTACGCCAGCGGCCTGAAGGGACGGCTGCGCCTGCTGGCCAATACCACCGCCACCAATTCGTTCCTGGCGGACGCGCTGTCGACCTTCCTGGCCGAGAACCCCGACGTGGATGTCGAGCTGGAAGAGAAGATCTCGGGCGACATCGTCATCGCGATCCGCGCGGGCGCCGGCGACCTGGGGCTGGTGGCCGGCAATATCGATGTCGAGGGCCTGGACGTGACGCCGCTGTTCCGCGATGAGCTCACCGTGGTCACGGCGCTGGATCATCCGCTGGCGGCCTCGAAATCGGCGCATTTCGCCGACCTGATCGATGCCTATCAGTTCGTCGGCATCCATCCCGACAGCGCCATCCAGACCTTCCTGGAGGACATCGCCAGCGGCCTGGGCAAGCGCATCTGCCAGCGCGTGCACGTGGGCAGTTTCGAGGCCGTGTGCCGCATGGTCGAGGCCGGCGCCGGCATCGCCGTGGTGCCGCGCGCCTGCGCGGCGCGCTACAGCCGGCCCGATGCGCTGCACGTGCTGAAGCTGGACGACCCGTGGGCCCTGCGCGACCGCCTGCTGTGCCGCCAGCGCGGCCGCGACCTGCCGAGCTTCGCCGAGTGCTTCATCGAGCACGTGCAGCGGGCCGCGCGAGGGCAGTAGCCGCGGCGGGCAGGACGCGCGGTGGTCCGGCCCCGGTTGGCGCAACGTGCGCGCGGCCGTCGTCACGGCGCCACATCGGACCGGCGATAGTGTCCGATCAGCGAACGTGGCGTCGCGGCGAAAGAGGGGCTTTTGAAAATGTGTAGCGGCAAAAGCGGCCGCGCGGCAAATAATAAAAAAAGCCCCGGCCGCGCCTGATGCGCGGGCAGCAGAAAAAATGGGGCCGGCAGGCGGCAAGGCACCGCGTCGTTCCGGTGTGGCTTGCGGCCGCGCCATCGACAAGAACGACTCAGGAGACTGCCTTGTTAGATCCCCAACGCCGCCGCGTCATCGCGGGGCTGGGCGCTGCGTGCGCCACGACTTTGCTGCCCACTTTCGCCCGCGCCGCCACCTGGCCCGGCCATGCCGTGACCTTCATCGTGCCGTTTCCGGCCGGCGGTCCGGTGGACACCACCGCGCGTTTCACGGCGCAGCCGCTGGGCCACCTGTGGTCCGTGCCGACCGTTGTGGACAACCGCTCGGGCGCGGGCGGCATCGTCGGCGCGCAGTTCGCCGCCAAGGCCGAGCCGGACGGCTACAACTTCTTTTTCGCCTCCATCCACCACGCGGTGCTGCCGAGCCTGCGCGGCGACCTGACCTACGACATCAATCGCGACTTCGTGCCGGTGGGCATGGCGGCGGTGTTCCCGATCGTGCTGGTGGTGAATCCGTCGCTGCCGGTGAATTCGGTGAGCGAACTGATCGCCTATGCGAAGGCCAATCCGGGCAAGCTGTCGTTCAGTTCCTCGGGGACGGGCGGCGGCACGCACCTGGCGGGCGAGTTGTTCAATGCGATGGCGGGGGTGAAGATCCAGCACATCCCTTACCGCGGCAGCGCGCCGGCGATGCAGGATCTGCTGGGCGGGCAGGTGCAGGTGATGTTCGCCGATGGACCGTCGGCGGTGCCGCATCTGAAGATGGGGAAGGTGCGGGCGTTGGGGGTGGGGAATCCGACGCGGTCGAGCATGTTGCCGGGGGTGCCTACGATTGCGGAGTCCGGGGTGCCGGGGTATGAGGCGTATTCGTGGAGCGGGGTGTTGGCGCCGAAGGGGACGCCTGGGGAGATCGTGGCGCGGGTGAATGCGGACATGGTGAAGGTGTTGTCGGATCCGGCGACGGCGCAGGCGATGGTGGCGGCGGGGGCGGAGCCTAAGCCGGGGAGTGCGGAGGCGTTTGGGGCGTTCTTGCGAAGCGAGGTGGGTAAGTGGAGGGATGTGATCCAGAAGGCGGGGATCAAGTTGGAATAAGTGGTGCTGGGGACGCGCATGGCGGGGCAGGCGGGGGATGGCGGGGCTACGATTGCGGTCCGGAGCGTTCGCTCCGGACTTCCCCGTTGTCATCCTCGTCCTCGCCTGCGGCGACTCCTTCGGATTCCCTCGGGCGCATCTACACGCCCCGCCATCCCCCGCCTGCCCCGCCATGCGCTCGCGCCGTGACTCAATGGCGGGTGTTGGGGAAGGTGGCGCTTGGCATGTTTGTCACCGTTGGCGCGGTGTGGAGGGGTTTGCGGGGCCCGCCACCAGATGGCCGCGCGGGCGGCCGTCTGGCGGCTTACGCGGTGTCTTGCGGTTCCGGTTGACGCTGCGCGCTGGGGGGACTGGAGTCAGCGCAGCAGCGCGGCTTTGGCTTCCTGGTATTCCGTTTCCAGCTGGGTCACGAGTTCGGCCACCGACAGGATTTCCTGGGTGGCGCCGACGCCTTGGCCGGCGCTCCAGATGTCTTTCCAGGCTTTGGGCCGGGTGCTCTTGTCGAGGTTGGGAGGCGGGGCGTCGTAGTCGGGGAGCCGGGTGGGGTCCAGGCCGGCGGCGCGGATGCTTTCGGTGAGGTAGTTGGCGGGGACGCCGGAGAAGTGGGGCGTGTAGGTGACGTCGGCGGCCTGGGCGCGCAGGATCATTTCGCGGTAGGCGTCGTTGGCGAGGGATTCGCGGGTGGCGATGAAGCGGGTGCCCATGTAGGCGAAGTCGCAGCCCAGGGCCTGGGCGGCGAGGATGTCCTTGCCGTGGCTGATGCAGCCGGACAGGGCCAGCGGGCCGTCGTGGAAGGCGCGGATCTCGTTGACGAGGGCGATGGGGTTGAGCTGGCCGGCGTGGCCGCCGGCGCCGGCGGCGACCAGGATCAGGCCGTCGACGCCGGCGTCCAGGGCGCGGCGGGCGTGGCGCACGGTGGTGACGTCGTGATAGACCTGGCCGCCGTAGGCGTGGACGGCGCGGACCACGGCCTCGGGCGGGTGCAGCGAGGTGATGAGCAGCGGCACGCGGCGCTCGGCGCAGATGGCCAGGTCGCCCTGCCAGCGGGCGTTGCTGGGGTGGACGATGAGGTTGACGCCATAGGGCGCGATCCGCGCCTGCGGATCGGCTTGGCGCGCGCGGGACAGCCTGTCCTCGATGCGCGTGATCCACTCGTGCAGCTGTTCCTGCGGCCGGGCGTTGAGCGACGGGAAGGTGCCGATGATGCCGGCGCCGCATTGCGCCGCCACCAGGTCCGGGCCGGAGACCAGGAACATGGGGGCGCCGATGATGGGCAGTCGGGTCTGCGTGCGCAATGCGGATGGCTTCATAGGCGGGTTCCCGTCGGGGTCAGTTGGCCTGGATGTTGGCGCTCTGGATCACATCGGCCCACAAGGCGTATTCGCGGTCGATGCGTTGCTGCAGGGCGGCGGCGTCGCCGGTGTTGATGGTGTAGCCGCCGTCGGTCATGGCGCGGCGGAAAGCGGGGTCCTTCGACACCTCGGACAGCGCCCGGGTCAGGCGCGCCTGCACGGCGTCGGGCAGCTTGCGCGGGCCGACCAGCGCGTACCAGCCGACTACCTCGTAGTCCTTCATGCCGGCCTCGATCATGGTGGGCACGTCCGGCAGCTCGGGGTTGCGGGTGCGCGAGGTGACCGCCAGCGCGCGCGCCTTGCCGCTCTTGATGAACGGGATGGCGGTGCTGGTGATGTCGAACATGAAGGTGATCTTGCCGCTGACCACGTCCATCATCGCCGGCGAGTTGCCGCGATACGGCACGTGCAGCATCGGCACGCCGGCCTGCTTCTTCAGCAGTTCGGCCGACAGGTGGTTGGAGGCGCCGATGCCGGCCGAGCCGAAGGACACGGCGTCGGGGTGGGCGCGGGCGTAGTCGACCAGCTCGCCCACATTCTTCGCGGGGGCCTGCGGGCCGATCAGCAGCACGTTGGCGTAGTCGACCACCTGGCCGATCAGCGAGAAGTCCTTGCGCGGATCGAACAGGGTGCTGCGCTGGACCAATGGCGACATGGTCAGCGTGGGGCTGGCGGCAAAGCCCAGCAGGTAGCCGTCGGGCGGGGCCTTGGCGGTGGCGTCGGAGGCGATCATGCCGCTGGTGCCGGCGCGGTTCTCGACCACGACCGCCTGGCCCAGCTTGTCGCCCAGGTACTTGGCGAAGACGCGCGCGGTGGTGTCCACCGGGCCGCCGGGGGCGTAGCCCACCAGCAGGCGGATGGGGCGGTCGGGGTAGGCGCTGTCGGCGGCGGCGCTGGCGCCGGCCGTCATGGCCGCCACGGCGGCGGCCGCGGCGAGCAGGGTCTTGATGTTCACGCTCATGTCTCCTTGTGGAATGAGCCGGTCGCGGAGCGGAACAGCGGGGCCGCGCCTACGCCAGCCTTTCTTTCAGCGGTTGCTTGAGGATCTTGCCGCTGACGGTGGTGGGAATCGTGTCGATGCAGTGGATCTGCGCGGGCCGCTTGTACGGCGCCAGCTGGGCGCGCAGGTGCAGCATCAGCAGGTGGGTGTCCAGTCGCGCGCCGGCCAGGGGCTCGACGAAGGCGATAACTTCCTCGTTGTGGTCCTCGGTGGGACGGCCGACCACCGCCGACAGGCGCACGCCGGGGAAGGCGTTGATGGCCGCCTCCACCTCGATCGGGTAGACGTTGAAGCCGGAGCGGATGATCAGATCCTTGGAGCGGCCGGCGATGTACAGCGCGCCGCGGTCGTCCAGGTAGCCGATGTCGCCGGTGGCGAGCCAGCCTCCGGGCAGCAGCGCCTGCGCCGTCTGCGCCGCGTCGCGGTAGTAGCCCAGCATCACGCCGGGGCCGCGGATCAGGATGTCGCCGCGCTTGCCCGGGCGCGGCGCGTCGGCGTCGCCGATGCGCAGTTCGACGCCGTCCACCGCGTAGCCGGCGCTGCAATCGGCCGGCGGGGTGTCGATGTCGGTGATGAACATGGACCCGGCGTATTCGGTGATGCCGTAGCCGTGGTGCATCGGCACGCCGAAGTAGCGCTCGGCGTCGCGCTTGAGCGTGGGGTCGAGCGCCGCGCCGCCGGTGTAGACATAGCGCAGCGCGGGCGCACGCAATTCGCCGCGCGGCGGCGCGGCCGCCAGCATGCGGTTGAACATGGTCGGCACGCCCTGCAGGATGCTGACGCCCGGATGGGCCAGCGCCTTGAAGGCGTCCTCGGGATCGAAGCGGCTGCGCAGCACCAGGCTGGCGCCGGCGTGCAGCGTGGCCATCAGCACGGTGGCGATGCCGAAGATATGCGACAGCGGCAGGGCGGCGTAGCCGATGTCGCGCGGCGTCAGGCGGCGCGACGCGGCCGAGACGCCGGCGAAGTGCAGCAGGCCGCGGTGCGGCACCATGACGCCCTTGGGCGCGCCGGTGGTGCCGGACGTGTAGATCACAGTGGCGACTTCGGCGGCGATGTCGCCACGCTCGGGTGGCATCGGCGTGTCCGCGCGCCGCGCCCGCAGGCCCGGGCCCCAGGCGTCGGCATCGGCCGCTTGCGCGCCGGCCGCGTCGGCATGGGCGGCGGCGGCGGACGAGACGCCGCTGGTGTACAGCGTCACCTGCGGCTGGGCATGGGCGCCGATGGCGGCGATCTCACGCGCCGACAGCCGCGCGTTCACACCCACCGGCCAGGCGCCGAGAAGACTGCAGCCGAACAGCGCGGCGATCATGGCGGCGCAATTCTCGCCGACCATCATCACGCGATGGCCTGGCTCGACCCCCGCGGCCGCCAGCCAGCGCGCCGCGTCCTGGGCGCGTTGCCACAGTTGCGCATAGGTCAGGATGCCGCCGCCTTCCTCGTACAGGCAGATGGCGTCGGGCTGCTCGCCGGCCTGGCGGGCCAGCACTTGGTGGATGCGGGTGAGCGGTTCTGCGTGCGACATGGTTGCTGCGGTTGGAGTCAAAGCGTGGCGGCGGTGCCGAGGATGGCGGTGGCCTGGCTGGACAGCGTGCCGCCGTTGCCGTGCACCAGCGCCAGGTCGGCGCCGGCCACCTGGCGCGCGCCGGCCTCGCCGCGCAACTGCCGCACGGCCTCGATCATGATGAAGACGCCATACATGCCCGGGTGCACGCAGCACAGGCCGCCGCCATTGGTGTTGACCGGCAGCCGCCCGCCGGGCGCGATGGCGCCGTCGGCGATGAAGTCCTTGCTCTCGCCCTTGGCGCAGAAGCCCAGGTCTTCCAGGAACAGCAGGGTGTTGATGGTGAAGGCGTCGTACAGCTCGACCACGTCGATGTCCTGGGCCGAGACGCCCGCCATGGCGTAGGCGCGGCGGCCCGATTCGCTGGCGGCGGTAACGGTCAGGTCTTCCATTGACGAGATCTGCCGGTTCCACACGGCGGTGGCGTTGCCCAGCACGTAGACCGGCGGGCGCGGCAGGTCGCGGGCGCGCTCGGCGCGCACCAGCACATAGGCCCCGGCGCCGTCGGTGACCAGGCAGCAATCGCGCACGCTCAAGGGGTCGGACACCATGCGCGCCGCCAGGATCTGTTCCAGGGTGGCCGGTTCGCGCAGCTGCGCCTCGGGGTTGAGCTGGGCCCACTGGTTGGCGGCCAGCGCGACCTGCGCCAGGTGTTCGCGGCGGGTGCCGTACTGGTGCATGTGGCGCGCCGCGGCCAGCGCATACGACGACAGCGGGCTCAACGGGTCGTACGGCGTCTCGTAGGGCTGCGGATCGAACTGCTTGCGCACGCGGCCGATCTCGGCGCGGCTCAGCGTCGACGTGCGCTGGGTGCTGCCATAGCAGACCAGCACCGCGTTGCACTGGCCCGAGGCCAGCGCGTGCAGCGCCGGCAGCAGGTGCGCCACGAAGCTGGAGCCGCCCAGCATGGTGCTGTCGATGAAGCTGGGGCGGATGCCCAGGTGTTCGATGACCGGCATCGCCCACATCGGCGCGGCCACGCTGGCGGTGCAGAGCCCGTCGATGTCGCGCATGGTCAGGCCGGCGTCGGCCACGGCGCGCTGCGCCGCCTGCACCAGGATTTCCATTTCGGTGTAGCCGTTGGCTTGGCCCAGGCCGGCATGGCCGACCCCCGCCACCGCGACGGCGCCGCGCAGATCGTTCAGCGTCATTGCGCCTCCTTGTTCGGCACGAAGACCAGCAGTCCGCGGCCTTCGGTCACGGCCACCTGGGCCTGCACCGCCATGCCGATGCGCACGGCGTCGGGCGCCACGCCCTCGACCCGGCTCATCAGGCGCACGCCTTCGGCCAGGTCAACCAGCGCCACGTTGTAGTCGCCGCCCGCCTCGGGCTTGCGCCGCACCACGGTGGTGGAATAGACGGTGCCGCGGCCATCGGGCGTCTTCCACGACAGCGCTGCGGCGCCGCAATGCGGGCAGAGCATGCGCGGATAGAACACCGCGCGGTCGCAGGCGTCGCAGTGCTGGATCTGGAAGCGCCCCTGGTCGAGCGCCTGGCGGTATTGCGCCTCGACGCCTTCGGCGGCGCGTGGGTCGGTTGCGGTCATTGCATACGGTTCCGGAGGGATGAGCCGCCAGTGTCGGGGCTGGCGCCGGCCGGTGCCATTCTTCATTGCTGAAGCAGGCCTTTTGCCGGCCCGTAGTGCCCGTGCCCTACACCGAGGCAAAAGCCGGTCTTCCGCAACCGCAGATTGTCCGGCGCGCGGTCGCCATGGCTAGATAGCCATCCAAGGAGGTAGGCCATGAATCTGACCTGGACGCCGGAAGAGATCCGGTTCCGCGAAATGGTGCGCGCGTTCGCCGCCGACCGGCTGCCGCGGGACATCCGCGACAGGGTGCGCCGGCACCAGCGCCTGGAGCGCGACGACTACGTGCGCTGGCACAACATCCTGGCCGACCAGGGCTGGGGCGCGCCGAACTGGCCGGTCGAGCATGGCGGCACCGGCTGGAACGCACTGGAGCGATTGATCTTCGAAGTCGAATGCTTCAAGGCCGGCGCGCCGCGCCTGCTGCCGTTCGGCCTGTCCATGATCGGCCCGGTGCTGATGAAGTATGGCAGCGCCGAACAGCAGGCGCGCTTCCTGCCGCGCATGCCGCGGGTGCAGGACTGGTGGTGCCAGGGCTATTCCGAGCCCGGCTCGGGCTCGGGCCTGGCCTCGCTCAAGACCCGCGCGGTGCGCGACGGCGACGAATACGTGGTCAACGGCCAGAAGACCTGGACCACGCTGGCGCAGTACGCCGACTGGATGTTCTGCCTGGCGCGCACCGACCCCGAGGCGCGCGCCCAGCGCGGCATTTCGATGCTGCTGCTGGACATGCGCGCGCCGGGCGTGACGGTGCGCCCGATCCGCACGCTGGACGGCGGCCACGACGTCAACGAAGTGTGGCTGGAGAACGTGCGCGTGCCGGCCGCCAACCTCGTCGGCGAGGAGAACCAGGGCTGGACCTACGCCAAGTACCTGCTGGGCCACGAACGCACCGGCATCGCCGGCCTGGGCCATTGCCATCGCGAACTCGGCATCCTCAAGGACATGGCCGCCCAGGCCACCGCGCGCGGCCGGCCGCTGCTGGCCGACAGCCGCATGCGCGACCGCATCTCGCGCATCGAGGTCGACATCATGGCGCTGGAAATGCTGCTGCTGCGCGTCGCGGCCAGCAACGGCGGCACGCCCGGCCCGGAAGCCTCGGTGCTGAAGATCCGCGGCTCCGAGATCCAGCAGGACCTGGCCATGCTGCAGATGGAAGTCGCCGGCCCCGACGCCTGGCCGTACGACCCCGAGTGGATGCTGGCCGAGGCCGCGTATCACGGCCCCGGCCCCGAGATGGCGGCGGCCTCGGGCGCCGGCTATGCCGACATGCGCAAGACCTCGATCTACGGCGGCACCACCGAAGTGCAGAAGGGCATCATCGCCCGCCTGGTGCTGGGCCTGTAGGCCCGGCCCGCATCCGCAAGGAACACGACGCATGGATTTCCTCTATACCGAAGAACAGCGCATGCTGGCCGACAGCCTGCGCCGCCTGGTGGACCAGGCATGGACCCGGCCGCAGCGCCGCGCCCGCGAGGCCGCGGGCCGGCTCGATCCGGCGGCCTGGGGCGCGCTGGCCGAACTGGGCGTGCTGGGCCTGAACATCCCGCAGGAAGCAGGCGGTTTCGGCGAGGTGCCGGCCAGCCTGTTGCCGGTGCACCTGGAGCTGGGGCGCGGGCTGGTGGCCGAGCCGGTGATCCCCAGCGCGGTGATGGGCGCGGCCCTGATCGGCGCCTGCGGCGCGGCGGCGCGTGACCGCTGGCTGCCTGGCATCGCCTCGGGTGAACGCGTGGTCAGCGTGGCCTACCAGGAGCCCGGACGCCGCTACCAGGCCGATCCCCAGGCCTGCCGCGCGACCCGCGCTGGCAGCGGCTGGCGGCTGGACGGCGCCAAGCACCTGGTGTGGCATGGCGCCGCCGCCCATGCCTGGCTGGTGAGCGCGCGGGCCGACGACGGCGCCACGCTGCTGCTGGCGGTGCCGGCGGATGTCACTGGGGTACGGGTCACCGATACGCCGACGCTGGACGGCGCGCGCTGCGCCCGGCTGGATTTCGACGCGGTATCGCTGGGCGCCGACGCGCTGCTGGCGCAGGGCGCGGCGGCCGACGCGGCCCTGGCGCAGGCGCTGCAATGGGGCACGGCGGCGCTGTGCGCCCAGGCGGCGGGCGCGATGGAGCGGCTGCTGGAGATCACCGTCGACTATCTCAAGACGCGCAAACAGTTCGGCCAGCCGCTGGCGTCGTTCCAGGCCCTGCAACATCGCCTGGCCGAGATGCTGGTGGCCAGGGAACTGGCGCTGTCGATGGCCTACGTGGCGGTGGCCGCGTTGACCGAACCCGACGCGGCGCAGCGCCGCCGCATGCTGGCCTCGGCCAAGCTCGAAACGGCGCGCGCCGGCCGGCTGGTGGCGCAGATGGCGGTGCAATTGCACGGCGGCATGGGCATGACGGACGAGCTGGAGGTCGGCGACTACTTCAAGCGCCTGACGGTCGCGGACCTGCTGCTGGGCGACAGCGCCGAGCAACTGGCGGTGCTGGAGGAACTGGCATGAGCCATGACCGCTACACCGAGATCACGTTCACGCTGGAGCAGGGCGTCGGCGTCATCACGCTCAACCGCCCCGAGCGCCTGAACAGCTTCACCGCCGTCATGCACGCCGAGCTGGCGCGGGCGCTGGACACGCTGGAGGCGCACGCCGGCTTGCGCGGCGTGATCCTGACCGGCGCCGGCCGCGGCTTCTGCGCCGGCCAGGACCTGGGCGAGCGCAAGCCGGCCGAGGACGGTTCGCGGCGTGACCTGAGCGAGAACCTGGAAAAACTGTACAAGCCGCTCATCATGCGGCTGCGCGCGCTGCCGGCGCCGGTGGTGTGCGTCATGAACGGCGTTGCGGCCGGCGCTGGCGCCAGCCTGGTGCTGGCCTGCGACGTGGTGTTCGCGGTGGAGTCGGCGCGTTTCATCCAGGCCTTCAGCAAGATCGGCCTGTTGCCGGACGCGGGCGGCACCTGGTTCCTGCCGCGCCTGGTGGGTTCGGCGCGGGCCATGGGCGCGGCTCTGTTCGGCGAGGCCGTCAGCGCGCGGCAGGCCGAGGCCTGGGGCCTGATCTGGCGCGTGGTGCCGGACGCGGACCTGGCCGCGACGCTGGCCGAGGTCCGCGCCACCCTGGCGGCCGGGCCGACCCGCGCCTACGCCGCCACCAAGCAGGCGCTGCATGCGTCCAGCGGCAACACGCTGGCGCAGCAGTTCGACCTGGAATGCGCCTTGCAGCGCGAGCTGGGCTACACCGACGATTACCTGGAAGGCATGCGCGCCTTCGCGCAGAAGCGCGCGCCGGCGTTCGGCGGGCGCTAGGGCTGGCGCGTGGCGTCTTGTCGCGTGGACCGGCCCAGGCATACCGCATGGGCGCGGGGCGTGGCGGGAGCCGTCTGCGCGTCAGACGGCCGCCGGCTGCCGGATCTGCTCGATCAGTTCACGCGCGCAGCCGGGCAGGGCGTCGATGTCGCGCACCAGCAGCTTGCGCTCGCGCACCACCCAGGGCTCGTCCAGCTCCACCACCCGCAGCTTCATTTCCGCGCCGTAGCGGCGCGCGGCCGAGTCGGGGATCACGCCCACGCCGACGCCCGCCTGCACCATCCGGCAGATGGAATCGAAGCTGTACAGCTGGATGCGTTGCGGCAGGCGCTGGCCGATGCGCTCGAGCTGGTCGCGCAGGAACGCCACCAGGGTCGAGCCCTCGTGCATGGTGATGAACGGATAGCGCACGGCGTCGGCCAGCTTGACCTTGTCCTGGTCCTGCAGCGGATGGCCGTTGGGCACCACCAGCACCAGGCGGTCGGTGCTGAAGTGGATGGCCTGCAATTCGGGGGCGTCGACCGGGCCGGCGACGATGCCCAGGTCGGTGGTGCCGTCCAGCACGCCGCGCACGATGTCGCGGGTCAGCCGTTCCTGCAGGTCGACCGTGACGCCGGGATGGCCCGCCAGGAACTGCGCCAGGATGTCCGGCATGAATTCGGTGACGGCCGTGGTGTTGGCGAAGATGCGGATGTGGCCGGCATCGCCGTCGGCCTGTTCCTGGAAGTCGTGCTTCAGGTGGTCGACCTGGCGCATGATGACCCGCGCGTGCTGCAACAGCCGCTGGCCGGCCGGGGTGATTTCCACGCCGCGGCTGTCGCGGTACAACAGACGGGTGTTGAGCTGGTTCTCCAGCGCCTTGATCCGCACGCTGACGGCGGCCAGCGACAGGTGCGCCCGCTTGGCGGCCTGCGTCAGGCTGGGGGATTCGGCGATGTGGATAAACAGGCGGAGGTCGGCGAGGTCGAAGTGCATGGCGCCTATATTACGGCGGCCGGCCCGGGGCGCACGATTCAGGCACCCCAAACCCGGCCTTGAGGAAAAATGAATTCACAGCGCGCGCGGCATGCGGGATGCTAGCCGCCAGGACATCTACCAGAGGAATATCGGCATGACATCGACAGACCCGGCCGGCTGGATCGGCAGCGGCGAGCGCCAGGCGGACGCGCTGGATCCCGGACACGCGGCGCGCATCGCCGCCACGCTGGGCGGCCCGGCGCCGGCCGTGGGCGCCCCCCTGCCGCCGCTGTGGCAGTGGGCGTTCTTCATCAGCACGGTCGCGGCCGATGGCTTGGGGACGGATGGGCACCCGGCCCGCGGCGGCTTCCTGCCGCCCGCGCAGGACCGCAACCGCATGTGGGCCGGCGGCCGGGTCGAGTTCCGCCGCCCGCTGCGCGTGGGCGTGCCGGCCGAACGGGTCTCGGTGGTGGCCGACGTCAAGGAAAAGGCCGGCCGCACCGGCGCGCTGCTGTTCGTGACGGTGCGCCACGAATATCGCCAGGACGGCGAAGTGGCCATCCTGGAAGAGCAGGACATCGTCTACCGCCAGCCCACGCCGCCCAAGCTCACCGGCACCGAGCCGGCGCCGCAGGCGCAGTGGCGCGACGCCATTGAGCCGTCGTCGGTGCTGCTGTTCCGCTATTCGGCCGTGACCTTCAACGGCCACCGCATCCATTACGACCATCCCTACGTCACCGGCACCGAAGGCTATCCGGGCCTGGTGGTGCACGGCCCGCTGATCGCCACCGAGATGGTTGCCGCGTTCCTGCGCGCCCATCCCGGCGCCCGCCCCACGCACCTGTCCTACCGCGGCCTGCGGCCGCTGATTTCGCCCACGCCCTTCCAGGTCGCCGGCCGCGTCGAGGAACCGGGCCTGGCCCGGCTCTGGGCCGAGCAGGACGGCACGCTGGCCCACCAGGCCGAACTGAGGTTCACCGCATGAGCACGCCAGCCCCCCGCCCGCTGGACGGCATCACCGTCATCAGCCTCGAACACGCCATCGCCGCCCCGTTCTGCACCCGCCAGCTGGCGGACATGGGCGCGCGCGTCATCAAGATCGAACGCCCTGGCGCGGGCGATTTCGCCCGCGGCTACGACGAGCGCGTGCGCGGCCTGTCGTCGCACTTCGTCTGGACCAACCGTTCCAAGGAAAGCCTGACGCTGGACCTCAAGCGCGACGAGGCCGGCGACATCATGGATCGCCTGCTGCAACAGGCCGACGTGCTGGTGCAGAACCTGGCGCCCGGCGCCGCCGCGCGCCTGGGGCTGTCGTTCGAGGCGCTGCACGCCCGCTTCCCGCGCCTGATCGTCTGCGACATCTCCGGCTACGGCGAAGGCGGCCCCTACCAGGACAAGAAGGCCTACGACCTGCTGATCCAGAGCGAAAGCGGCTTCCTGTCGGTCACCGGCACCGCCGACGACCCGGTCAAGGCCGGCTGCTCCATCGCCGACATCTCGGCCGGCATGTACGCCTATTCCGCCATCCTCAACGCGCTGCTGCTGCGCCAGAAGACCGGCCTGGGCAGCCGCCTGGACGTCTCCATGCTCGAGAGCATGGTCGAGTGGATGGGCTTCCCGATGTACTACGCGTTCGAGGGCGCCACGCCGCCGGTGCGCGCCGGCGCGGCCCACGCCTCGATCTATCCGTACGGCCCGTTCCCCACCGGCGACGGCAACACCATCATGCTGGGCCTGCAGAATGAACGCGAATGGCGCGTCTTCTGCGCCCAGGTGCTGCGCCAGGCCGAGCTGGCCGAGGACCCGCGCTTCGCCACCAACTCGCTGCGCACCGCCAACCGCGAGGCCCTGCGCGCGCTGATCGTCACGGCCTTCGCCGACCTCAGCGTGCAGCAGGTCACCGACCGGCTGGAAGACGCGCAGATCGCCAACGCCCGGGTCAACGACATGGCCGGGGTCTGGGCCCACCCGCAGTTGCGGGCGCGCGACCGCTGGAGCCAGGTCGACAGCCCGGCCGGCGCGCTGCCGGCGCTGCTGCCGCCGGCCAGCAGCAACGCCTTCGCGCCGCGCATGGCGGCGGTGCCCGCCGTGGGCCAGAACACGGATGCGGTGCTAGCATCACTGGGATACGCGCCCGAACAGGTGGCGCGCTTCCATGCTTCGGAGGTGGTGTGATGCATTCCGTCGTTCGTACCGCGCTGTTCGTGCCGGCCTCCCGCGCCGAACGCATCCCCAAGGCCCTGGCCAGCGGCGCCGATGCCGTCATCGTCGACCTGGAAGACGCGGTCGAGCACCTGGCCAAGGCCTCGGCCCGCGAAGCGCTCTGCGACTTCCTGGGCACGCAGCCGCAGGCGCGGGTCTGGGTGCGCATCAACGACGCCTCCACCTCGTGGCACGACGACGACCTGAAAGCCTGCCGCGGCAAGCCCGCGGTGGCCGGCATCCTGCTGCCCAAGGCCGAAAGCCTGGCGCAGGTGCGCCACGTGGCGCAGACCGGGCTGCCGGTCATCCCCATCCTGGAAACCGCGCGCGGCATCCTCAACGCCGCCGAGGTCGCCGGCACGCCCGGCGTGGCGCGGCTGGCGTTCGGCAGCCTCGACTACGGCCTGGACCTGGGCCTGGCGCCGGACACCGCCGGCGCCGAAGCCGTGCTCGACCATGCCCGCGTGCAGGTGCTGCTGCAGACCCGCGCCGCCGGGCTGGCGCCGGCGCTGGATGGCGTGTTCCCGGGGGTCGAAGACCACGCGGGGCTGTCCGCCGCCGCCGCGCGCGCCCAGCAGATGGGGTTCGGCGGCATGCTGTGCATCCATCCCGCGCAGGTGCCGGTGATCCACGCCGCCTTCGCGCCCGATCCGGCCGAGCTGGCCTGGGCCCGCCGCGTGGTCGCGGCCCACCGCGACAAGGCCGCCGGCACCTTCATGCTGGACGGCAAGATGGTCGACGCGCCTGTCATCACCCGCGCCCGCCGGGTGCTGGCGCAGGCCGGGGAAAACGCCGCCGGCTGAGCCGCCCGCCGCCCGGCCTACAATCCGGCAAACCCTGACGCGGATGGACTCATGAGCGAAGCGCTCTTTATCGGGCATACCTATATCGACGTCACCGTGCTGGCCGACGAATGGCCCACCGGCGACGAGAAAAGCGTGGCGCGCGACTACGCCGTGTCGTTCGGCGGCAATGCCGTCACCGCGGCGTTCGCCTGCGGCAAGCTGGGCACCAGGCCCGACCTGATCTGCTCGCTGGCGCCGGACTGGCTCGGCCACATGTACACCGACATGGCGGCCGCGCACGGCGTCACGCTGCACGGGCGCCCGGTGCGGCGCTCGTCGCTGTCGTTCATCATGCCCAACCATGGCAAGCGCGCCATCGTGCGGGCGCGCGACGCCGACTACCTGAACGATTTCCCACGCCTGGACGTCAGCGGCTACCGCGCGCTGCACCTGGACGGCCACCAGCCCGACGCCGCGCTGCACTACGCGCGCGCCTGCCGCCAGGCCGGCATCCTGACCTCGCTGGACGGCGGCGGCGTGCGCGAGAACACCGACGAACTGCTGCGCCACATCGACGTGGCGGTCTGCGCCGAACGCATGTGCGAGCAGCTCGACCTGTCGCCGCACGGCTTGCTGGACCTGCTCAAGCAGCGCGGCTGCCGCATCGGCGCGGTGACGCTGGGCGAGCGCGGCATGCTCTGGTACGACGAAACCGGCGCGGTCGACACGCTGCCGTCGCTGGACGTGCCGGCCGCGCGCATCATCGACACCTCCGGCGCGGGAGACGTGTTCCACGGCGCCTATGTCTGGTCGTACGTGAACCGGCCCGAGCTGGCCTGGAAGGAACACTTCACCTTTGCCCGCGCCGCCTCGGCGCACAAGATCCAGCACCTGGGCAACGAGGCCGGCCTGCCCGGCGTGGACGACGTCGAACGCGCCATGCTGGCGTTCGCGCCCAAGGCCTGACGCGGCCGGGGCCAATCCGTGGGGTAATCAGGAGGCAAGCGGGAACCGCGCCGCCTGGCGCGGTTCAGTCCAGCCGTTCGATCGGCTGGTCGGTGATGTCGCCGAGCCAGGCGTCGAGGCCGCGTCCGGCCAGCGTCAGCGCCGGCGCCAGGTCGCGCAGCGGACGCAGCACGAAGGCGCGCAGCTGCATGCGGGGATGCGGCAGGACCAGGCGCTCGTGCGCCATGGCGGCGTCGCCATGCAGCAGCAGGTCCAGGTCGAGCGTGCGCGGCGCGTTGCGGTAGGGCCGCTCGCGGCCATGGCGCAGTTCCAGCGCCTGCAGCAGGTCCAGCAGATCCAGCGGCGCCAGCGTGGTGTCCAGGGCCGCGACCGCGTTGACGAAGTCCGGGCCGGTGGCGTCCACCGGCGCCGTGCGATAGAAGGGCGAGGCCGTCACCGCCGCGATGCCGTCGGCGGCGGCCAGTTCGGCCAGCACGGCCCGCAACGTGGCCGCGCTGTCGCCCAGGTTGGCGCCCAGCCCGATGTAGGCGCGCACGGGGGCGGCCATGGCCTTATTCGGCGTTGCCGCCATTGCCGGCGGCGGGGCCGCGCGAGGACGGGCGGCGGCGCGGGCGGCGCTTGCGCGCGGCCGGCGCCGGGCCTTCGCTGGCGTCGCGCGGCAGGCGCGAGATTTCCTCGATCATGTCGGCGCGGGTGGCGTCGTCGGCGTTGGCCAGGTCCATCCACCACTGCGCCAGCACGCTGTCGAACTCGCCGGCGGCGGCGCGCAGCTGCAGGAAGTCGCAGGCGGCGCGGAAGCGCGGCTGTTCGATCATGCGGAAGATGGTCTTGCCCATGCGGCGCTCGAAGCGCGGCTGCATGAACCAGATCTCGCGCATGTCCGACGAGAAGCGGCGCTGGATCGCGAGCTTCTCGGTCTGCTCGTCGAGCACCGAGTCGGCGGCCTGCGACAGCGCCGGGATGGTGTGCTCGCCCTGGGCGCGCAGCTGCTTCCAGCGCACGTCCACCTGCTGCCACAGCAGCGCGGCGAACAGGAAGCTGGGGCTGATGGTCTTGCCGGCGCGCACGCGGGCGTCGGTGCGCTCCAGCGCCAGTTCCACGAAGTGCTCGCCGCCCGGCTGCTCCAGCACCACGTCCAGCAGCGGCAGCAGGCCGTTGTGCAGGCCGTCGGCGCGCAGCTGGCGCAGGCAGTCCATGGCGTGGCCGCAGGTCAGCAGCTTGAGCATCTCGTCGAACAGGCGCGAGGCCGGCACGTTCTCGATCAGGTCGGCCATGGTGCGGATCGGCTGGCGCGTGGCCGGGTCGATCGTGCCGTTGAGCTTGGCGGCGAAGCGCACCGCGCGCAGCATGCGCACGGGGTCTTCGCGGTAGCGCTTGGCGGGATCGCCGATGATGCGGATCTGGCGCTTCTTCAGATCGGCCACGCCGTTGTGGAAGTCGATCACTTCCTCGTTGTGCGGGTCGTAGTACAGCGCGTTCATGGTGAAGTCGCGGCGCGCCGCGTCTTCCTCGTGGGTGCCGAACACGTTGTCGCGCAGGATGCGGCCGTGGGCGTCGGTTTCCTGGTCTTCCGAGGCGGGCGCGCGGAAGGTGGAGGTCTCGATGATCTCCTGGCCGAACACCACGTGCACCAGCTGGAAGCGGCGGCCGATGATGCGGGCGCGGCGGAACAGCGGGCGGATCTGTTCGGGCGTGGCGTTGGTGGCGACGTCGAAATCCTTGGGCTCCAGCCCGACGATCAGGTCGCGCACCGCGCCGCCGACGATGTAGGCGTCATAGCCGTGCTGGCGCAGCACCTCGCACACCTTGATGGCATGGCGCGAGACGTTGCGGCGGTCGATGCCGTGCTTGTCGCGTCCGATGCGCAAGGGCCCCCGGGCTGCCGGCGCGAACAGTCGGCCGACGAATTTTTTTATGGTTTCGGTGATCATTTAGGACTTGGCATCTATGACGTGGTCGAACAGGTCGATCACTTGCCAGCCGCGTTCCTGGGCGATGGCGCGCAGGGTGGGGCTGGGGTTGGCGGCGATCGGACGGGTCACCTTTTCGAGCAGTGGAACATCATTGACCGAATCGCTATAGAAAAACGATTCGGAGAAATCCGCAAGTCCTAATCCCATGGCGCCCAGCCAGTCGTTCACGCGCACCACCTTGCCTTCCTTGAAGCTCGGGGTGCCGAGGATGCGGCCGGTGTAGCGGCCGCGCTGGACTTCGGCGTCGGTGGCCACCAGGTGGGGGATGCCGAAGGCGCGGGCGATGGGGGCGGTGACGAAGCTGTTGGTGGCGGTGACCACGGCGCACAGGTCGCCGGCTTCCAGGTGCGATTCGACCAGCTCGCGCGCGGCGGGGGTGATCGACGGGCGGATGACCTCGGCCATGAAGTCCTCGTGCCAGGCGGCCAGCTCGAACGGCGCGTGCGCCGCCAGCAGGCCCAGCATGAACTCGGCGGCCTGTTCGGCGGTGAGTTCGCCGCGGTTGTAGCGGTCCATCAGGTCGTCGTTGCGGCGGCGGGCCTCGTCCGGATCGCCGGCGCGGCCGGTGCGCGCCAGATAGTCGGCCCATTGGTAGTCGCTGTCGAGCGGCAGCAGGGTGTGATCCAGGTCGAACAGGGCGAGACGTCGGGAGGTCATGTGCGTTGTGAATCAGGGTCTGCGAGCATGGCGCGCAGCAGGGGCAGGGTGATGGGACGGCCGGTGGCCAGGGAATAGCGGTCCAGCGCGTCCAGCAACGCCGCCAGCTTGCGGATGTCACGCTCGTGGTGCGTCAACATCCAGTTGATGATTTCGGGCGCCAGGTGCAGGCCGCGTTCGGCCGCCTGGGCCGCCAGCGCCGCCAGCTTGTCGGCGTCGGACAGCGGGTCGAGGCGGAACACCAGGTCCCAGCCCAGCCGGGTGCGCAGGTCTTCGCGCAGCGGCATCGACAGCGTCGAGCGGTCGCCGGCCACGGCCAGCGCGAAGGCGCGGCCGGTGGCGGCCGATTCGCGCCAGCGGTTGTACAGGGCGAACAAGCCCGCCTGGCGGTGCTCGTCCATGAGGTGCACGTCGTCCACCGCCACGAACTTGGGCATGGGCGACTTGGAGTC
Source organism: Achromobacter sp. 2789STDY5608615 (assembly GCF_001298995.1). Taxonomy (NCBI): domain Bacteria; kingdom Pseudomonadati; phylum Pseudomonadota; class Betaproteobacteria; order Burkholderiales; family Alcaligenaceae; genus Achromobacter; species Achromobacter sp. 2789STDY5608615. Next base: position 67,807 of record NZ_CYTY01000005.1, on the reverse strand, counting down.
GGCCTCGGCCAGCACGCGCAGGATGTTGGCGCTGTTGGCCGCTTCGATGTAGACGGCGTCGGGGCGCGCGGTCAGCGCGCGCAGCAGGTGGCTGCGGCCGCAACCGGCCGAGCCCCAGATATACAGCGCGCGGCCGGGAGCGAGCGTGCGCACGGCCGCCAGCGCCTCTCCGTTGGGACCGGCGATGTAGTTGTTCAGCGAGGGCGCTGGCGCGGGAAGAACGTCGAGCAGCAGCTGGCGGTTCATGAGAGGTTTATCGATCAGGCGGGTATAGCTAGGGCGAGCCCATGGCCGGCGGCGGCGTTGCCCGCCAGAAACTGGCAAAATCGCTATCGGCCAACCCTACACTTTAAACCACCCGGGGCGCCGGTGTCGCGTCCAAGCCCTTTGCCTGGCTTGGGTTTGCGCCAAAATGGCGCCGCGCCGGCCCGGGGCCGTCCCGCCCGCCGCGGACGGCTTTCGCCGGCCGCCGGCCTGGACCGGGCCGCAACATCGTAAAATGCAGGGCGTTCCACCCCAATTCCCAGCAATTGTTACATATCCCACGGCATTTCTCATGACGAATCAACCCAAAGCTCCCCTGACCTACCGTGACGCCGGTGTCGACATCGACGCGGGCGATGCCCTGGTCGACCGTATCAAACCGCTTGCGGCGCGCACCATGCGCCCCGGGGTGCTGGCCGGTATCGGCGGCTTTGGCGGCCTGTTCGAAGTGCCCAAGAACTACAAGGAGCCGGTGCTGGTCTCCGGCACCGACGGCGTCGGCACCAAGCTGCGCCTGGCGTTCGACTGGAACCGCCACGACACCGTCGGCATCGACCTGGTGGCGATGAGCGTCAACGACATCCTGGTGCAGGGCGCCGAGCCGCTGTTCTTCCTGGATTACTTCGGTTGCGGCAAGCTTTCGGTGGACACGGCGGCGTCGGTGGTGGGCGGCATCGCCAAGGGCTGCGAACTGTCGGGCTGCGCCCTGATCGGCGGCGAAACCGCCGAAATGCCGGGCATGTACCCCGATGGCGAATACGACCTGGCCGGGTTCGCCGTGGGCGCGGTCGAGAAGTCGGCCATCATCGACGGCAAGTCGATCAAGGTCGGCGACGTGGTGCTGGGCCTGGCGTCCAGCGGCGCGCACTCGAACGGCTACTCGCTGCTGCGCAAGATCCTGGAACGCGCCGGCGCCAAGCCCGACGACGACTTCCACGGCCAGCCGCTGGTCGACGTGGTCATGGCCCCGACCCGCATCTACGTCAAGCAGGTGCTGGCCGCGCTGGCCAAGCACGGCACCGCCATCAAGGGCCTGGCCCACATCACCGGCGGCGGCCTGCTCGACAACGTGCCGCGCATCCTCCAGGACGGCCTGTCGGCCCGCCTGCAGCGCGACAGCTGGGAAATGCCCAAGCTGTTCCAGTGGCTGCAGCAGCAAGGCGGCGTCGAGGACACCGAGATGTACCGCGTCTTCAACTGCGGCATCGGCATGGTGCTGGTGGTGGACCCGGCCCAGGCCGACGCCATCGCCGCCACGCTGCGCGAGCAGGGTGAAACGGTCAGCAAGCTGGGCGAGATCGTCGCCCAGACCGAAGGCATGCCGCAGACCGTGGTGGTCTGAGCCGGCTGGCCGCGCAATGAAAAAACCCGCCCTGGTGGCGGGTTTTTTCATTTCACGACGGGGCTAGAAGAACTTGACCCGCCCCTCGTCCTCGCGGAATTCTTCCCCCGTATCCAGATCCGTGCGCCACAGGGTGTCGTGAACGGACAGAAAGCCGCGCATATCCCGGTTGACGGCGCGCGCGTCTCGCCAGGCCGCCTGGAACCAGGCGATGTAGGTCTCCGTCATCTTGTCGCGCAGTTCATCGCCGAAATCATCGTCCTCGTTGTCCATGGCCTCCGCCAAGGCGGCGTCGACCTCTGGCGGAATCAACGGGGACGGCAAGGCCAGCCGCAGGCCCCGGCCGCAGTAGCCGGAACGCGTGTTCAATGGAATCGCGACGGGCGCGAACGACTCCCAGTCGTATTCGATGTGAATGGCGTCCACGGTGTCCGCGGAAACGCCCTGGTCGAGCGTGAACGGACGCGCCTGCAGCAACCGCTGGATTTCGCTGATCAGGGCCTTGTTCTGCTTGCGCAGCATGGCGGCAAAGGACCGGTTCGCTTCGTCGATGTCCATCAGTTCGATCTCCAGTGATCAGGGGCCGCGGGGGGGGCCGGTTGCATCGAAAGGTCAGGTCCGGGGGCGGGCGTCCCCGTGCGTCAGGACGCGTCGGCCAGCGCCGTGGCCACCGCGTCGATGGTCTGCGCCACCGCGTCGGCCGCCAGGCAGTCGACGATCACGCGCTCGGGCTGGGCCCGCAGCCAGGTGATCTGGCGCTTGGCCAGCTGGCGGGTGGCGGCGATGCCTTGCTCGCGGGCTTCGTCCAGGCTGATCTCGCCATCGAGATGGGCCCACATCTGGCGGTAGCCGACGCAGCGCACCGAGGGCAGGCCCGGGTGCAGGTCGGCGCGGGCATGCAGGCCGCGCACCTCGTCCAGCAGGCCGTTGGCCAGCATCGCGTCGAAGCGCTGTTCGATGCGCGCGTGCAGCGCGGCGCGCTCCGAGGGTTCCAGGCTGATGGTCAGGTAGCGGTTGCCGTCGCCGCCGGCGCTGGCGCGTTGGCGGCCGAGCAGCGCCGACATGGGCTGGCCCGACAACTGGCAGATCTCCAGCGCCCGCTGGATCCGCTGGCTGTCGTTGGGCGCCAGGCGCGCGGCGGTGACAGGGTCGAGCCGCGCCAGTTCGGCGTGCAGCGCCGGCCAGCCGTCGCGGGCGGCGCGCGCTTCGAGTTCGGCGCGCAGCGCCGGGTCGGCCTGCGGCAGGTCGTCCAGCCCGTCGCGCAGCGCCTTGTAGTACATCATGGTGCCGCCGGCCAGCAGCGGGATGCGGCCGCGCGCCGTGATCTCGCCGATCAGGCGCAGGGCGTCGGCGCGGAATTCGGCCGCCGAATACGACTGCGCCGGGTCGAGGATGTCCAGCAGGTGCTGCGGCACCAGGGCCTGCTCGGCCGGCGACGGCTTGGCGGTGCCGATGTCCATGCCCCGGTAGATGGTGGCCGAATCGACGTTGACGATCTCCAGCGGCCAGCGTTCGGCCAGCGCCAGGGTGGACGCGCTCTTGCCGGCCGCGGTGGGGCCGGCCAGGCAGATGACGAGGGGGGCGGCGGGCACGGGCAAGACCTATTGCCCGCGCAGGAACAGCTTGTCCAGATCGGACACCGACCATTGCACCCAGGTGGGCCGGCCGTGGTTGCACTGGTCGGCGCGCTCGGTGGCTTCCATCTGCCGCAGCAGGCCGTTCATCTCTTCGATCGTGAGCTTGCGGTTGGCGCGCACCGAGCCGTGGCAGGCCATGGTCGACAGCAGTTCGTTGCGCTGTTCGGTCAAGAGGCGCGACACGCCCACGCCGGCCAGGTCGCGCAGCACGGCGCGGGCCAGGGTCTCGATGTCGCCGCGCGCCAGGATGGCGGGCACCGAGCGCACCGCGATCGAGGTGGGGCCGGATGGCCGCATCTGGAAGCCGAGGTCTTCGAGCTGTTCCTCGAATTCCTCGACCACCGCGACGTCCTTTTCCTGGGCGTGGAACACCACCGGCACCAGCAGGTCCTGGCGCGGCAGGCTGCGCGCGTCCAGCGCCTGCTTGAGCTGTTCGTAGACCACCCGTTCGTGGGCGGCGTGCATGTCCACCAGCACCATGCCGCGGCGGTTCTGCGCCAGGATGTAGATGCCGTGCAGCTGGCCGAGCGCCATGCCGAGCGGATGCTCCTCGTCGGCCGGCAGCGTCGGCGCGGGCGCGGCCTGCGGCGCCAGCGCCGCCACGTCGCGCAGCGGCTCGACGCGCGCGGCGGTGTCTTCGGTCAGCGGGCGATACAGCGACTGCCAGTCGGCGGCGGGAATCCCGGCCGGCTCGGCGTGCAGGCGGAACGGCACTTGCGTATGCGGGCGCTGCGGCGTCGGCGAGGGCCGCAGGCCGTAGGCGGGCGCGGCGCCCGGGCTGGCGCCGGTGTAGCCGGGGCGGGGCGTGTCGGCCGGCGCGGAGGCGGGCAAGCCGCCGGGCGCCGTGGGCGCGGACGGCGCCACGGTCTCGAATCCCCCATCGTCATCGCGCGCGGCCGTGGTCGGCGCCACCGCCGACGAGCCGCCGGTCTGCGCCAGCGTCTGGCTGACCGCGTGGTTGACGAAGCGGTGCACGGCGCCGCTGTCGCGGAAGCGCACCTCGTGCTTGGCCGGATGCACGTTGACGTCGACCGCGGCCGGGTCGATGTCCAGGAACAGCACGTAGGCCGGCTGGCGGTCGCCATGCAGCACGTCGGCATAGGCGGCGCGCAGCGCGCGGCTGACGGTGCGGTCGCGCACGTAGCGGCCGTTGACGTACAGGTATTGGCGGTCGGCGCGGGCGCGGGCCGCGGTGGGGCGGGTGATCATGCCGGCCAGGCTGACCGTGCCGACGCTGTGCGACAGCAGCAGGCCGTGCTCGGCGAATTCCGCGCCCAGCACGTCGCGGATGCGCTGCGGCGGCTCGGCCGGCAGCCATTGGCGCTGCGCGCGGTCGTGGTGGAACAGGCGGAAGGCGATCTGCGGATGGGCCAGGGCGATGCGCTCCATGGCGTCGACGCAGTGGCCGAACTCGGTGGCTTCGGAACGCAGGAACTTGCGGCGCGCCGGCACCGCGTCGAACAGCTGGCGCACGTCCACGGTGGTGCCCGGCGGGCCCGAGGCGGGGGTGACCTGCATGCTGCCGGCCTGGATCTGCCAGGCATGCTCGCCGTCGCGCGTGCGCGAGATGATGGACACCTGCGCCACCGAGGCGATCGAGGCCAGCGCCTCGCCGCGGAAGCCCATGGACGCGACCGATTCCAGCTCGTGCAGGTTGCGGATCTTGCTGGTGGCGTGGCGCGCCAGCGCCAGCGGCAGTTCTTCCGGTGGAATGCCGCCGCCGTCGTCGGTCACGGCGATGCGGCGGATGCCGCCGCCCTCCAGGCGCACTTCGATCGCGCGCCCGCCGGCGTCGATGGCGTTCTCGAGGATTTCCTTGAGCACCGAGGCGGGTCTCTCGATCACTTCGCCCGCGGCGATCTGGCTGATCAGCAGGTCGGGCAGCGCAAGAATGGAGCGGCGTTCTGTCATGGGGTGTTCCGGTGTAGCTATAGGGATGATTTTAGCCTCTGGATAGGGTGGGCTATAGTCGTTGCCTGATTCCGCCTTCCGCTTTCAGGGACGTATTGATGCTTGAATTTTTCCAAATGGTGCTCCACATCGACCAGACCCTCGGGGTCTGGGTCCAGCAGTATGGCGTGTGGGTCTATCTGGTGCTGTTCCTGATCGTTTTCGCGGAAACCGGGCTGGTGGTGCTGCCGTTCCTGCCGGGCGATTCGCTGCTGTTCATCGCCGGCGCCTTCGGCGCCACGGGCAGCCTCGATCCGGTGCTGCTGGGCGCGCTGCTGATCGTGGCCGCCATCACCGGCAACAGCGTGAACTACGCCATCGGCCGCTACATCGGGCCGCGCGTGTTCTCGATGAATCTGCGCTTCCTGGACCGCGGCGCGCTGATGCGCACGCACGCGTTCTACGAGAAGCACGGCGGCAAGACCATCGTCATGTCGCGTTTCATTCCGGTGGTGCGCACTTTCGCGCCGTTCGTGGCGGGCGTGGCCGACATGCCGCTGTCGCGCTTCCAGCTGTTCAACATCCTGGGCGCGCTGCTGTGGGTGGTGAGCCTGGTGGCGGCGGGCTATTTCTTCGGCAACATTCCGCTGGTGAAGGAACACCTGAACACCATCGTCCTGATCGGCCTGGCCGCGGCCGTGGTGCCAGTGGTCGGCGCGGCGCTGTTCAAGCTGCTGCGCGCGCGCCGGGGCGGCTAGGGGGCCGAGGGGCGCCCAGCCGCCGCGGGGAAAGGCCGAAACTAGAAGACCGCGGTGACGCTCACCTGGTAGGTCCGGCCAGACGCGGTGCCCAGCGCGATATCGCGCTGATCCTGCTCCGAGGTCATGGTCATTTTCTTGTTGCTGGCGTAGTCCCAATATCTGCGATTGGTGAGGTTGTAGATGCCCATCGCCACGGTCAGGTGCTTCTTCACGTTGTAGTAGGCCGCCAGGTCGAAAATGCTGTAGCCCGGGATGTACTTGTAGTCCTTCTCGTATTTCTCGGCATATTTTTCAAACGTGAAGCTGCCATTGTTCGAGAAGTTCTGCCGCACCGGGTCGGTGGCCTGCTTGCCCTTGACAAAGGTGGCGGTGAGGCTCGCGCCATAACGGTTCTGAGGGTCATCCCAGGCCAGTGATGCAATGGCCTTGACGGGCAGCACGCTGTCCAGATCCACCCAGTCATCGCCGGAATAGGACGATTTCGATTTGCCCTGGTTGTAGCCTACGGCAAAGGTGCTGCTCAATCCGCTGGCAGCCCCAAGCAGCGCGCCATAATTGATCCGGGTCACCAGTTCGGCGCCATAGATGTACGCCTTGTCACGGTTCTCCGCGATGGTGAGGCTGGAGATCGAGGCGGGAAGCTTGGCGAGCAGGCTGTCAACGCCGGGTTTCGGCGCGCCCGTCGTGTAATCCCTCAATGCGTACTTGCGGTTATAGATGAAATTGTCATAGGTGTTGTAGAAGACGTTGCCGCGCACGGAGATGCCCGTGGCAGCCTGACCGACAACCCCGAATTCAAACTGATTGCTGGTCTCGGATTTCAAGTCTGAATTGCCGACCATGGCCGGCGAGGCGCGCCCAATCTTGGGATGCAGCCAGATTCCCGCGATCTGGCTGCTGGTGGGATAGGAGACGCCGCGCTTGTATTGCAGATAGGTGCTGAGCTCCGGGTTCAACGCATACATGACGGTCAACGAGGGCAATGGCTTTGCGTCCGTGAACGTCTTGCTGTGTATCTGATTGATTTCCGCCAGCGTCAATCCGCCCAGCGCGTTATTGTCAGAAGGCGCTTCAAAGCCTTGTGGCTTGATCCTGTGCCATGAGTACTTCAACCCCGGCATCACCGAAAACGCGCCGAGGGTGATGGTGTCGCCCAGCCACACATTCGTGTCATAGGTTCGATTGTTACCCTGTGGCTGCAGGGTGGGATAGGTTTCGCCAATTTGTTGAAACGGCCGGGAGAACGCCGTTGACGAGAAATTCACGCCGTAATTCAGTGCGTGATTACCGTAGTCCTTGGTGATTTCGCTCTGCAAGCCAAAGGTGGTGGTTTTCATATCCGAGAGGGTGGATACATTCTCCAATGGATGCACCGTCTCCAGCCCGGTCCAGTACGACCTGGAGGACGTGACAGTGTCCTGGGCAGAAAGGGTGTCATCGCTGACGCGCGTCCGCTGATAGAACACCTTGCTTTCCATCGTGTCTATCAGGGTGTTGTTGGCTGGCGTGAAGACATGGGCCAGGCTTATCGAGTGGCGTTGCGTGGCATTCTTCTGCCTGGATGCGCCAACAATACTTTCCTGTCGAGCGGCGCTGGTCAGTTTCTTATACATCGGCGCGCTTTCCCTGCTGGATTTTTGATAGAAATCCACGGTGCCGATGATCCGGTTGCTGCCGTCGATACTGAGCACGCTGTTGAGCAGCGCGGCATCGGAATGCCAGCGCATCGGGTACGTATCCAGATAGTCGCTGTTGTTCTGTGTCTGCTTGCCATCACGGCGGCTGTAGGCGAACAATGCCCTGGCGCGATCGTTGCCGAACGCGGAGGTCATGCCGTTGTGCCAGGAATGATCGGCGCTGTCGAACTCGCCGGTGTACTCCAGATAGCTGCTTTCGCCGTCCGTGAGATAGGCGTCCGGGGATTTGCTGATGAACGAGACGGAGCCGCCGACCACGTTCTTGACCGTGCTCTGCTTTGCCGAGCCGGAAGTGATGTTCACCTGGCCGTACAGGTACGGGTCGATATAGTCGCGGCCAATGCCAAAGGTATCTTCGCCGGTGGAGACGGCATAACTGCGCCCGGTGGCATCGGGCAGGGGAATGCCGTTGACATCCAGCGCCACGCGGTTGCCATCCAGGCCGCGGATGTTGTAGCCGGTGTAGCCGCCCCGGTCAAAGCCGGACTTGCCGTTGCGCGAACCGCTATTGACGCCCGATGCGCTGATCAAAGGTTGATAGCGCATGATGGTGCCGAAATTATTGCCGCCTGTCTTTTTCAGATCATCGGCGGAAATGGATTGCGTGGTGACGTCTTGCGGCTTGATGGTCGTGGTGACCGTAATGGGTGAAAAAACCTTCACGCCACGCTGATCATCATTTCTGACCTCGCCGGCGGCCGTGTCATGGGGCGTGTTCTGGCCATAAGCGGTTGTGGATAACAAGAGGGCTGTCGCCAGCGATACATTCCTGCATTTCATGTCCCAGGATCCTTGCATGATGAATACAGGATTGCGCTGGAACGTCGAGCGGGGCGGGGGGGCACCAATGCAGGCGGAGCGGCGGCCATGGATCTTTCCAAAAGGATGGCCGCTAATTTACCGAGGCCGCCTCCCGAGGTCTGCGGGCATTCGTCTGAAAGTCCGCCGAGGAGTCCTGTCCCCGCGGGTATATAAGATCGGGTAACCCGGCGCTTGTGAGGGTGGCGCCAGATTCAAGCTGCGGTGCGTTGACAAGGCTGGGCGGCTGATGGTCCCGGGGGACGACGGCCGCAAAAGAAAAGGGCCATGCGCAAGCATGGCCCCTGGTGTTGCCGGCGAAGTCTCAGCTGACGTCGCCCAACCGCGCCAGCGGCGGGTTGGCGGTGAAGTAGCGCTGGATGCCGGTCAGCATGGCCTGCGCCAGCTTTTCCTGGTGCGCGGTGGTCTTGAGCAGCGCCTCTTCCTGCGGGTTGCTGATGAAGGCGGTCTCGACCAGCACCGACGGAATGTCCGGCGCCTTCAGCACGGCGAAGCCGGCCTGCTCGACGCTGTTCTTGTGCAGCCGGTTGATCTTTTTGATCTCGTCCAGGAAGGCGTTGCCGACCTTGAGCGAGTCGTTGATCTGCGCGGTGGTCGACAGGTCCAGCAGCACCTTGGCCACCTGGCGGTCGTGGCTGCCCAGGTTGACGCCGCCGATCAGGTCGGCCGCGTTTTCCTTGTCGGCCATCCAGCGCGCCTGGGCGCTGGTGGCGCCGCGCTGCGACAGCGCGAACACCGACGAGCCGTTGGCCGAGGGCTTGATCCAGGCGTCGGCGTGGATCGACACGAACAGGTCGGCGTGCACCCGGCGCGCCTTCTGCACGCGCACGTGCAGCGGCACGAAGAAGTCGTCGTCGCGCGTCAGGTAGGCGCGCATGTAGGGCTGGCTGTCGATCAGCGCCTTCAGGCGCCGGGCGATGCGCAGCACCACGTCTTTTTCACGCAGGCCGCTGCCGCCGATGGCGCCCGGATCCTCGCCGCCATGGCCGGGGTCCAGCGCGATGGTCAGCATGCGCTGCTTGCCGCGGCCGGCGCTGGCGGGCGGCGACTTCGGCACCGGCAGCGGCGCGGCCGGCTGCTGGCCGCGCACGCGCGGCGGTTCGGGCGGGTCGGCGCGGGCGGCCGGATTGCGCTGGATGTCTTCGAGGATGCGCGCCAGCGGATCGTCGGCGTCGGGACCGCTCTTGTTCAGGATGGCGACCAGCGGGTCCTGCGCGATCTTGGGATACAGGTCCAGCACCAGGCGGTACTGGTAGTCGGCCACCGGCTTGAGCGTGAACACCTGCGGCGCCACGGCCTGCTTCAGGTCGAACACCAGCCGCACCACGTTGGGCCGGTTCTGCGCCACGCGCAGGCTCTGGATGTAGGGATCGTCGGGGCGGACCTTGGACACCAGGTCGTTGAGGGCGGCGCTCAGGGTCAGTCCCTCGATATCAACCACCAGGCGGTGGGGATTCTCCAGGGTGAACTGTTCGGCCTTGAGCTCGCTGTCCAGTTCCAGCGTGACGCGGGTGTATTCGTCGGCCGGCCAGGTACGCACGGCCAGGATGGTGGCGGCCTGCGCCAGGCGCGGCACCACCGGCAGGACGAGCAGGGTGGCGGCGACGCTGATCAGGCGACGTCGGGTGGCGCCTGCCGCGGGGAGGGCGCCGTGTCGGGCGGGGGGACAATCGCGTTCAACCATGTTTGTCCTCGAGCGGTGTGCGCGGTCAGCGTGACATCGCGTCCTTGGCCTGCGTACGCCAGGGAAATCTGCAGGTCGGGAGGGGGCAAGAGGCCCTCGGCCCGTTCCGGCCATTCAATCAAAACGACCGCATCCTCACGCAGCAAATCCCGGAATCCGGCGTCCAACCATTCGCGCGAATCACTAAATCTATAAAAATCAAGGTGATAGAAGTATAAGTTAGAAACTTTATAGGATTCAAGCAGCGCGTAGCTTGGACTCTTGATTCGGCCTGTGATGCCGCATTCCCGCAACAATGCCCTGGAGAAGGCCGTTTTTCCTGCTCCCAGGTCTCCCTGAAGGTGGATACATGCGCCCGCCAGCCCGGTTTCGCGGCCGGAGACAAGGGGGGCGAGCTGGCGCGCCAGCGCTTCCGTGGCGGCTTCGTCGGGCAGGTGCAGGGTCAGGCTGCTGAGGGGGGCGGACATGGCGCGGGTCGGGAGGCGAGTGGTAAAAGGTCAGGATGGGAACACGGATTGAACGCAATTATAGGAATTCGGGTTTCTGCTAATCTTATAAGTGATTGCTATTCTCAAATAAGTCCGGCCTGGCGCCACGCCTCGGGCCGCGACGGACGCCGCCACGGAGCAGTAAGCGCCATGAAGACCCGCATCGAAAAAGACACCTTTGGCCCCATCGAAGTCCCCGAGGATCACCTCTGGGGCGCGCAGACGCAGCGTTCGCTGCATTTTTTCGCGATCTCCACCGAAAAGATGCCCGAGCCGCTGGTCATCGCGATGGCGCGCCTGAAGCGCGCGGCCGCCAAGGTCAACGCCGACCTGGGTGAACTCGATCCCAAGATCGCCGACGGCATCATCCGCGCCGCCGATGAAGTCATCGCCGGCAAGTGGCCCAACGAATTCCCGCTGTCCGTGTGGCAGACCGGCTCGGGCACGCAGAGCAACATGAACATGAACGAGGTGCTGGCCAACCGCGCCTCGGAGCTGCTGGGCGGCGTGCGCGGCGAAGAACGCAAGGTGCACCCCAACGACCACGTCAACCGCGGCCAGTCGTCCAACGACACCTTCCCCACCGCCATGCACGTGGCCGCCGCCGTCCAGGTCGAGCACCACCTGCTGCCGGTCCTGAAGACCCTGCGCGCCACCTTCGCCGCCAAGAGCGCCGAGTTCTACGACATCGTCAAGATCGGCCGCACCCACCTGCAGGACGCGACCCCGCTGACGCTGGGCCAGGAACTGTCCGGCTACGTCGCCCAGCTCGACCTGGCCGAACAGCAGATCCGCGCCACGCTGCCGGGCCTGCACCAGCTGGCCATCGGCGGCACCGCCGTCGGCACCGGCCTGAACGCCCACCCGCAGTTCGGCGCCAAGGTCTCGGCCGAACTGGCCCACGCCACCGAAACCGCCTTCGTCTCCGCGCCCAACAAGTTCCAGGCCCTGGCCTCGCACGAAGCCCTGCTGTTCGCCCACGGCGCCCTCAAGTCGCTCGCCGCCGGCCTCATGAAGATCGCCAACGACGTGCGCTGGCTGTCCAGCGGCCCGCGTTCCGGCCTGGGCGAAATCAGCATCCCCGAAAACGAACCCGGCAGCTCCATCATGCCGGGCAAGGTCAACCCGACCCAGTGCGAAGCCATCACCATGCTGGCCGCCCAGGTCCTGGGCAACGACGTCGCCATCAACATCGGCGGCGCCAGCGGCAACTTCGAACTGAACGTCTACAAGCCCCTGGTGATCCACAACTTCCTGCAGTCGGTGCGCCTTCTGACCGACGGCATGGCCAGCTTCGACCAGCACTGCGCCGCCGGCATCCAGCCCAACCGCGACCGCATCGCCGAACTGGTCGACCGCTCGCTGATGCTGGTCACCGCCCTGAACCCCCACATCGGCTACGACAAGGCCGCCCAGATCGCCAAGAAGGCGCACAAGGAAGGCCTGTCCCTGAAGGAATCGGCGCTGGCCCTGGGCTACGTCACCGAAGCCCAATTCGCCGAATGGGTCGTCCCCGGCAGCATGACCAACGCCGCCAAGTAATCCCGCCGCAAAAAAAAACGCCGCCCCGAGAGGGGCGGCTTTTTTTTGCGCGCCGCGCTTGATGGCGCTGCCGCACCACGTCACTGACCGACCCGCTCTCCACCCACAGGATGTGGCTCCTCCCCGTCGTTTCAATCTCTCATCACGACGCACTGCGCGCTTTGTCATCGCCGCCATTGCGCGCCGTCCGCGCAAACGCGCAGCGCACGCCGCTCCGACGCCCACAACCACGTATGCCAGGTCCGGCCGCCCGCGCGGCCGGCCCTGGCGGGCAACGCAAATCCCCTCCCTGTCCCCAGGCCCAGCAGCGCAACATTTCTCAAACCCCGTAGCCCCTCGTGGCGGCGTTGGGCCGTGTGAGCAACCTCGATGCGCCCGAGGGAATCCGAAGGAGTCGCCGAAGGCGAGGACGAGGATGACAACGGGGCAGTCCGGAGCGAACGCTCCGGACCGCAATCGTGGGCGCTCACACGGCCCAACGCCGCCGCGAGGGGCGACCTACGAAGAAAGCAACCGCCGCAAAAACCCCCGAGCCGCGCAACCAAAGAAGCCCCTAAGCGCTCCCCACCAACAACACCCAAGCAGGAATCGTCAAAGCAGAAAACAACGTCCCCAGAGAAATGAGCACAGCCACCATCCTCCCATCTCCCCCCATCCGCATCGCCAGCACATAAGCCGCCGACGCCGTCGGCAACGCCGCAAACAGCAGCAACATCCGCGCTTCCAGCGGCGCCAGCCCCAGCAGCCGCGCCACCCCCAGCGCCACCAGCGGCAACGCCACCAGCTTCACCGCCAGCATCCACGCGATCAAGCCGCCATAGCCCTTGCCGCCTTCCCACGACAGGCTGGCCCCCACGCACAGAATCCCCAACGCGATCGCCGCCGCGCCCAGCCGCGCCAGCACCGTGTCCACCGGCCCCGGCAGCTGCAGCCCCGCGAGATTGCACGCCAGCCCCGCCAGCGTCGACACCACCAGCGGATTGCGCGCCAGCTCGCGCAGCAGGCTGCCGCCGTTGTGGCGCGCCAGCCCGTACACCGCGGCCACGTTGGCCATCGGCACCGCGAACCCGATGATCAGCGCCATCACGGTCTGGCCTTGCGCGCCGCCCAGGCTGGCCGATAGGGCCAGTCCGATATACGTGTTGAAGCGGAAGCCGCATTGCGCCGATGACGCCAGTCCGAGCGAAGAGGGCCTGAGCACGAGCCCGGCCAGCCACGACAGCGCCACGCCGGCGACGATCACCGCCGCCGTCGCCTGCAACAGTATTGCGGCATTGCCCGCGCTGATCGGCGTGCGCAGGATGGACTGGAACAGCAGGGCGGGGAACAGCACGAAGTACACCAGGCGCTCGGCGCCGGCGAAGAACTCGCGCGAGAAATTCAATTTGTGGCGCAGCGCCCAACCCAGCGCGACCAGCATGAAATCAGGGAAAACCAGCAGTGCGACCGACATGTCGATGAAGTGTTTTTCGAGCGCGCCGGCCGGGGATCGGCTCGCTATGCGATCGTAAGCATTTGCTGCTATTCTCCGTCATTCTGGCGGGCGCGTGTGCCACAAGCAACTCAAAACAGCACGGCTTTCTGCCCTGCATACTAAGCGATGCGCCCCCACCGTTAACTGCTGACTCGTCTACAGACGGGTACGTCACAAAACGGTCCGTTCACATACGGGCTCGCACACTTGGAGGAAACACACACATGAATAAAGTTCGCTCCCTGGCTATCGCTGTCGCGTTGGCCGCCGGCACGATCGGCGCCTCGGCCGCTCACGCCGCCGACAAGTATCCCAACAAGCCGATCCGCGTCATCGTCCCGTTCGCGCCCGGCGGCTCCACCGACATCATCGCGCGCCTCGTGACGCAGCGCATGAGCCAGGAACTGGGCCAGCCGATGGTCGTGGAAAACAAGGGCGGCGCCGGTGGCGCCATCGGCGCGGCCGAAGCCGCGCGCGCCGCGCCGGACGGCTACACGCTGTCGATCGCCACCGTCTCGACGATGGCCGTCAACCCGGCGTGCCGCCCCAACGACCTGCCCTACGATCCGATCAAGGACTTCCAGGCCGTCACCAACTTCGCCAACACCGCCAACGTGGTCGCGGTGAACCCGAAGTTCCCGGCCAAGGACTTCAAGGGCTTCGTCGAGGAACTCAAGAAGAACCCCGGCAAGTACTCGTACGGCAGCTCGGGCACGTGCGGCGTGCTGCACCTGATGGGCGAGTCGTTCAAGATGGCCACCGGCACCGACATCGTGCACGTGCCCTACAAGGGTTCGGGCCCGGCCGTGGCCGACGCCGTCGGCGGCCAGATCGAAATCATCTTCGACAACCTGCCGTCCTCGATGCCGCAGATCCAGGCGGGCAAGCTGAACGCCATGGCCATCGCCTGGCCCGACAACATCGCCTCGCTCAAGGGCGTGCCCAACTTCAAGGAAGCCGGCTTCCCGGTGCTGAACCAGCCGGTCTGGTACGGCCTGCTGGCGCCCAAGGGCACCCCGATGGATGTCGTCAACAAGCTGCGCGACGCCGCCGTGGTGGCCCTGAAGGACCCCAAGGTCATCAAGGCGCTGGACGACCAGGGCTCGGCCCCGTCGGGCAACACCCCGGAAGAATTCGCCAAGGAAATCAAGGAACAGTACGACTGGGCGAAGGACGTCGTGAAGAAGCAGAACATCAAGCTGGATTGATGGCCTGATGGCGCGGGCCCAGGCCCGCCGCCTGCCACATGAAGGGCGCCCTCGGGCGCCCTTTTTCATGGCCGCCGCATTCTGGCGGCGAGACCTGTGCGAGAAGCGCCCGCTACCCGCCCAGCGCCGCCTGGCTGGCTTCGCAGGCCGCGCGCAGCCGGTCGATCAGGTCGTGGTGCAGCGCCGACAGCGGATCCTGGCTGCGCGCCAGCACGCTGATCGGCACGCGCAAGGCCGGCGACAGCCGCCGCAGGCGCATGTCGGGGCGCAGCATGGCCTGGGCCGTGATGGCGTCGACGATGGCGTCGCCGGCGCCGGCCTGGGCCAGCGCGCAGGCCACGTAATGGGTCTGCACCCGCACGGCGGCGTGGGGATCCAGGCCCTGCGCATCCAGCGCCATCTGCAGCAGCGCGCCGGAGGCGTCGCTGGCGTCCAGCAGGATCAGCGCATCGCCGGCGATGTCGGCCAGCGCCAGCGGGCCGTCGCCGGGGCCCCGGCCCACGTGCACCAGCTCGGTGTGGCCCAGCTCGATGCGCGCCAGGCCCGGCGTGTCGCGGGTGTCGAAGGTCACGGCCAGGTCCAGCTCGCGCGTCAGCATGCCGCGCACCAGTTCGGTACTGTGGTGGGTGTGGATGTCGAAGGTCAGGCCCGGCCGCGCGGCGCGGCTGTCGCGCACCACGCCTGGCAGCAGGCCCAGCCCCAGCGCCGGGGCGCAGCCCAGCCGCAGATGCGCGTGGGGACGGTCGCGCAGGCTGGCGGCCAGCCGGCGCACGCTGTCCAGGTCCTGGTTCAGGCGCGCCACTTCGGGCGTCAGGATGTCGGCCTCGCGCGTGGCCACCAGGCGGCCCTTGACGCGCTCGAACAGCTTGAAGCCCAACTGCGCCTCGGCGCTCGCCAGCAGCTTGCTGGCGGCGGGCTGGGTGATGTGCAGCGCCGCCGCGGCCTGTGTCAGGGAGCCGGTGCGGCGGATCGCTTCGAAGATCTCGATGTGGCGCAGGCGCATGGAGCAAAGGGGGTATCGGCGCAATCCCGCATTCTACGGCGCGGCGGGGGCGCTGCGACAGCGCCGCGGGTCTTGTCTATCATGGACGTCCATGCCGGCCGTCCGGCGTCATCCTGGAGTCCGTCCCATGCGCGTGCGCCGTTCCACCGCCGCCCTCCTGTTCGCCGCCGCCCTGGCCGCGGCGCCCTCGGCCTGGGCGCGTACGCCGACCGCGGCCGAGGACCTGAATCCGGAAGCCGCCAGCGGCAGCCAGGCGCGCACGCTGGCGCGCGCGCCGCATTACATGATGGTGTCGGCCAATCCGCTGGCGACCGCGGCCGGCGACGAGATGCTCAAGCGCGGCGGCAGCGTGGTGGACGCGGCCATCGCCACGCAGCTGGTGCTGAACCTGGTCGAGCCGCAATCGTCCGGCATCGGCGGCGGCGCCTTCATGGTGGTGTACTCGGCCAGGGACCGCGGCATCGTCACCTACGACAGCCGCGAGACCGCGCCCGCGGCGGCGCGCCCCGACCGCTTCCTGGATGCCGACGGCAAGCCGCTGCCGTTCACGCAGGCGGTCAACAACGGCATGGCCGTGGGCGTGCCGGGCCTGCTGCGCGGCCTGGAGATGGCGCACAAGCGCCAGGGCAAGCTGCCGTGGGCCGACCTGTTCCAGCCCGCCATCCGGCTGGCCGAGCAGGGCTTCGCGGTCTCGCCGCGCCTGCACAAGCTGCTGGCGGGCAACAAGGAATTGCCGCGCCAGCCGGCCGCCGCGGCCTATTTCTATGCGCCCGACGGCAGCGCCTGGCCGGTCGGCCAAGTGCTGAGGAATCCCGCCTTCGCGGCCACGCTGCGGGCGGTGGCGCAGGGCGGCGCGGACGCCTTCTACCAGGGCGATATCGCCCGCGACATCGTGGCGGCGGTGCACGCGCACCCCAAGCCCGGCGACCTGACGCTGGCCGATCTGGCCGGCTACCAGCCGCGCCAGCGCGACCCGGTCTGCGGCGCCTATCGCGGCTATCAGCTGTGCGGCATGGGCCCGCCCAGCAGCGGCCCGATCGCGGTGCTGCAGATGCTGGGCGAGCTGGAGCAATATCCGATCGGCGATTTCGCGCCCGGCAGCGTCGAGGCGGTGCACTACTTCGCCGAGGCCGGCCGGCTGGCCTTCGCCGATCGCGACTTCTACGTGGCCGACCCGGATTTCGTCCGCGTGCCGGTGCGCGCGATGCTGGACCCCGCGTACCTGCGCGCCCGCGGGGCGCTGATCCGGCCCGATCGCAGCATGAAGGTGGCGTTGCCCGGCGACCCCGAAGGCAAGCTGCTGTCGCGGGGGTGTGACAACGCCCTGGAGCAGCCTTCCACCAGCCACCTGGTGGCGGCGGACGCCGACGGCAATGCGCTGTCGATGACCACCACCATCGAAAACGAATTCGGCAGCAAGATCTTCGTGCGCGGCTTTCTGCTGAACAACGAGATGACGGATTTCTCGTCGTCGTTCAAGGATCCCGAAGGGCGGCTGGTGGCCAACCGCGTCGAACCCGGCAAGCGCCCGCGCAGCGCGATGGCGCCGATGATCGTGTTGCGCGACGGCAAGCCCTACCTGCTGGTGGGCTCGCCGGGCGGCAGCGCCATCATCAACTACGTCGCCAAGACCATCGTGGCGGTGCTGGACTGGAAGCTGGACATCCAGGCCGCGGCGGCCCTGCCGAACCTGGGCAGCCGCAACAAGGAGACCGAGCTGGAGAAGGGCACCGCGCTGGAAGCGCTGGCGCCGGCGCTCGAGCGCATGGGGCATCCGGTGAAGATCACCGAATTCCCCAGCGGCATCCATGGCATCGTGATCGATGCGGACGGCCTGCAGGGCGGGGTCGACCCGCGCCGCGAAGGGTTGGCGGCGGGCGGCTGAGGCGGCATTCGCAGTATGTCGCCCGGCGCGCCACACGCCGGGCAAGCACGCCGGGCAAGCAGGCCCCGCGCTGGGCGGGGCCTGGCGCAACGGTTCATTCCAGCGCCGACGGATCCAGCCGCATCTTGTCCTCGCGGCTGCGCGCCAGGTAGGTCACGCCCCACATCACCACGCCGAGCAATAGCAGCCAGCCTGCCACCTGGTACTGGATCACGTCGCGGCCGGTCAGCGGCGTCACCAGGAACAGGCAGGCGGCCGCGCCCAGCCACGGCACGATGCGGTTGATGCGGAAATGCTCGTGCTTGACCTGGTCGCGGCGCAGCACCAGCACCGCCACGTTGACGAAGGCGAACACGCCCAGCAGCAGCAGGGCGGTGGTGCCGCCCAGCGCGCGGATGGCTTCGGAATCGGCCAGCGCCACCAGGATGATCAGGCCGAAGGCCAGCGCGGTGGTGAACAGGATGGCGGTCCACGGCGTCTGGTTGCGGCGATGCACGTGCGCCAGGAAGGCCGGCAGCACGCCCTGGCGCGACATGCCGTACAGCAGGCGGCTGGCCATCATCATGTTGATGAGCGCCGAGTTGGCCACGGCGAACATCGAGATCACCGGCATGATGTATTCCACCGGCAGGCCGGGCGCGGCGCGCTTGACCACCAGCACCAGCGGCGTGCTGCTGCTGGCCAGTTCGCCCACCGGCACCAGCGCCACCGCGCAGATCGACACCAGCACGTAGATCACCGCCGTCAGCCCCAGGCCGGTCAGCATCACCTTGGGGAAAATGCGGCTGGGGTTGTGGGTCTCCTCGGCCATGTTGACCGAGTCCTCGAAGCCGACCATGGCGAAGAATGCCAGCGCCGTGGCCGAGGTGACGGCCAGGAACACGCTCTTGTCTTCCGGCGTGTCGAAGGCGATGACGCGCGAGAAATCGGCCTGGCCCTCCGACATGGCGTAGAAGCCCAGCAGGATCACCATCAGCAGGCCCGACAGTTCGATCAGGGTCAGCACCACGTTGGCGCGCACGCTCTCGGACGCGCCGCGCAGGTTCACCAGCATCACCAGCGCCATGAAGCCCAGCGCGCCCGTGGTGATCCAGGCCTTGTCGGCCTCGATGCCGAAGGCCGCGAACAGGTTGGCCGCGAAGGCCTGTGACGCGGTCGCCGCCGAGGTCAGGCCCGAGCACATCACGGTGAAGCAGACGATGAAGGTCAGGAAATGCACGCCGAACGCCTTGTGCACATAGAGCGCGGCGCCCGCCGCTTTCGGATACTTGGTGACCAGTTCCAGGTAGGACAGCGCGGTCAGCAGCGCCACGCCGAAGGCCACCAGGAACGGCAGCCAGGCCGCGCCGCCGACTTCCTTGGCGACCTGTCCGGTCAGGGCGTAGACGCCGGTGCCCAGGATGTCACCGACGATGAACAGCAATAACAGCTTGGGTCCCATCACCCGCTTGAGCGGGGCGCTTTGCTGCGCGGCGTCCGGGGCATCATTCGTGGCCATCGTCTTTCTCCTTGTTCTCTTTCGATTTGGGGGAGTCGCGTCTGGGCAACGCCGGGACCGGCCTGGCGGCAGGTCCGAGGTGACGGGGAAAAGTCTAAAGCGGCGTTGCGCGCCGCGATGCAACAGTGATGCAACGAATTGTCTGCGCATGAAAACCATGCAAGCGCGTGTGGCTGGGCACGATAAATGCGCAGCGCGATCGTCGTGGATCGAATCGCCAGGCGTGCGCGGCGCCGCGAAGAAAAACGCCCGCTTCGAGGCGGGCGTGGATCGCGGTCGCGCGGCGCGCGCGTCAGGGTTCGGTCGGCGCCAGGTCGGGCGGCAACCGCCGCAGCGTGGCGGGCGTGCGCGACAGCTTGATCGGCGAGCCGACGCCGCGGTAGTCGCCCTGTTCCAGCACCATGCCGCGGTGCTTCGTGTGGGGATGGGCCAGCGCCTGGTCCACGGTCTGCACGGCCGCGGCCGGCACGCCGGCGCGCAGCAGGCGGTCGGCCAGCGCCGCCGCGTCGTGATGCGCGAGCAGGGCGGACAGCTCGTCGCGCAGGGCCTGGCGATGCGCCAGGCGATCGGCGTTGGCGGCGTAGCGCGGGTCGGCGGCCAGCGCCGGCGCCTCCAGCACCTGCGCCAGCTGCGCGAACTGGCGGTTGTTGCCGACCGCCAGGAAGATCGGGCCGCTGGCGGTGGGCAGCGTCTCGTAGGGTGCGATGTTCGGATGCGCGTTGCCGCTGCGGCCCGGCGTCTTGCCGCTGTAGAAATAGTTGGGCGCGTGCGGATGCAGCAGCGACAACGCGCAGTCGTACAGCGTGATGTCGAGGAACTGGCCCAGGCCGCTGCGCACGCGTTCGTTCAGCGCCAGCAGGATCGCCACCGCCGCGTTCAGGCCGGTCACCATGTCCACCACCGGCAGGCCGACGCGGGTGGCGTCGCCGTCGGCCTCGCCGTTCACGCTCATCAGCCCGCACATGGCCTGGGCGCAGGCGTCGTAGCCGGGCAGGCCGCCCAGCGGGCCGTCGGCGCCGAAGCCGCTGACGCGGCAGTGGATCAACGCCGGGAAGCGTTCGCGCAAGGTGTCGTAGCCCAGGCCCCACTTCTCCAGCGTGCCCGGCTTGAAGTTCTCGACCAGCACGTCGGCGTCGGCCAGCAGGTGGCGCAGCAGTTCCTGCCCCGCCGCCTGCGACAGGTCCAGCGTCATGCCGCGCTTGTTGCGGTTGACGCCGACGAAGTACGACGCCGTCTCGCCCAGGAACGGCGGGCCCCAGCCGCGGGTCTCGTCGCCGCCGGGCGGCTCGATCTTGAGCACGTCGGCGCCGTGGTCGGCCAGGATCTGGGTGCAGTACGGACCGCCCAGCACGCGCGACAGGTCGATCACTTTGCAGCCGGCGAGGGCGCCGGCGTCGGGGAGCTTGGGAGCCATGAAGCCTCTGCGGTCAGTCGATGGAAACGTTGGCGCTCTTGATGAGCGTGCGCCACTTGGGCACTTCGGCCGTGATGAAGCTGGACAGTCCCTGCGGCGTCTGGTCCTGGGCGCGCACGATGCCCTGGCTGCGCAGGGTCTGTTCGATCGCGGGGTCCGACAGCGCGGTCTGGAACGTCTGGTTCAGTTTGGCCACGGTCTCGGGCGGGGTGGCCTTGGGCGCGACGATGCCGAAGAACACGCTGACGTCATAGCCCGACAGCCCCTGTTCGGACAGCGTCGGCAGGTCCGGCAGCGCGTCCGAGCGCTGCGCGCTGGCCAGGCCGATGGCGCGCAGCTTGCCCGCCTTGATGTACGGCAGCGCCGTCAGGATGTCGGTGAACGACATCGACACCTGGCCGCCCAGCAGGTCGTTGAGCGCCGGCCCGGTGCCCTTGTACGGGATGTGCATGATGCGGGTGCCGGCCATCTGGTTGAACAGGATGCCGGCCAGGTGCGAGGACGCGCCGTTGCCGGACGAGGCGTAGCTGAGCTTGTCCGGGTTCTTCTTGGCGTAGGCGATCAGTTCCTGCGCGTTGTTGGCCGGCACCGACGGGTTCACCACCAGGATGTTGGGCAGGTGGCCGATGCGGATGATGGGCGCGAAGCTGGTCTCGGGGTTGTAGCCCTGGTTCTTGTACAGGCTGACGTTGATGGCCAGCGGTCCCGAGGTGCCGAACAGGATGGTGTAGCCGTCCGGCTTGGCGGCGGCCACGTATTCGGAGCCGATGTTGCCGCCGGCGCCGGCGCGGTTCTCGACGATGACGGTCTGGCCCAGCGGCTGCTTGAGCTTTTCGGCCAGGCGGCGCGCCAGCGCGTCGGTCGGGCCGCCGGGCGGGAACG
>NZ_CYTY01000005.1:26884-46051 GCF_001298995.1 Achromobacter sp. 2789STDY5608615 | reverse complement strand
ACCTGGTCGGCCAGCAGCGCGCGGCTGGCCAGGCCGTCGCCGGCCGCCTCCCAGCGCAGCGCCGCCATCGACACCGCGTGGTACAGCAGCGAGGCGGCTTGGCGCGCCAGTTCGGCGTGGTCGCCCTGCGCGGCGTGTTCGGCCAGCGCATAGGTCCGTTGCAGCGCATCGGCCTGGGTGGCGGCGAGCGCGGGCGGGCAGGGCAGGCCGTCGGCCAGCAACTGGTCGATATGGCGGCGCAGCGCGGGCAGCGAGCCTTCCTTCTTGATGGCGCGCAGCACGTCCAGCGCCACGATGTTGCTGGTGCCTTCCCAGATCGAGCCCAGGTGCGCGTCGCGCACCAGGCGCGGCTCGGTCCATTCCTCGATGTAGCCGCAGCCGCCGCGCACTTCCATGGCGTCGCCGGTGACCTTGCGCGCATCGCGGCAGGCGCGGAACTTGATCAGCGGCGTTAGGATGCGCGCCAGCGCCGGGTCGCCCTGGCCCTGGTCGGCGTCCGCCAGGGCGCGGGCGGTCTGGAACATGACGCTGCGGGCCTGTTCGGCCCACACCGTCATCTTCACCAGCTGGCGCTGCATCAGCGGCATGTCGATCAGGCGCTTGCCGAACGCGCGGCGGTGCTGCGAGACGTAGGTGGCCTCGGTGACGGCGCGGCGCATCAGGCCGGCCGCGCGCATGCCGTTGGACAGGCGCGAGTTGTTGATCATGTCGGCCATGTGCTTGAAGCCCTTGCCGCGCTCGCCCACCAGCCAGGCGACCGCGCCTTCCAGCCGGATCTCGCCGCTGGCCATGGAGCGGGTGCCGAGCTTGTCCTTGAGCCGCAGGATGCGGTAGTGATTGTGCGTGCCGTCGGCCAGGTCGCGCGGCAGCAGGAACAGCGACACCCCCTTCAGGCCGGGCTCGCTTTCACTGCGCGCCAGCACCATGGCGAAGCCGGCATCGGGGTTGGAGCAGAACCATTTGTCGCCGTGGATGCGCCAGCTGCCGTCTTCCTGGCGCTGGGCCGTGACCTCGGTGGCGCTGACGTCCGAGCCGGCGCCCTGCTCGGTCATGAACATGGCGCCCTGGCGCAGCGCGTCGAAGTCCTGGCTGGTGACCTGCGGCAGCACCCGTTCGACCAGCGCCGGGTCGCCGAACTTGCGCAGCGTGCGCGCCAGCGAATCGGTCATGCTGACCGGGCAGCACAGGCCGAACTCGGCCTGCACGAACAGGTGGCTGAGCGCGTACTTGGCGGCGGCCGGCATCGGCTCGGGCCAGCCCAGCACGCCGCCGCGATGCGATAGCGCCGCCAGGCCGAATTCGCTGTAGGCCAGGCGCTCCAGTTCGACGTAGGCCGGATGCTTGTCGATGCGCGACTCGTCGGCGCCGGCGCGGCTGCGCACCGACAGGGTGGGCGGATGCTTGTCGGCGGTGGCCGCCAGTTCGTCCATCAGGCCGCCCGCCAGTCCGCCCAGGCGGTCCAGGTGCGGCAGCAGGTGCGCGTGCAGCGCGGCCGGCAGGTAGCGCCGGGCCAGCGGCGCGGCGTACGGATCGGCGCGGAACAGGTTCAGGCCGCGCGCGTCCGGGACGGGCGTGGCGGTGGCGCGGGTGGGGGCGACGGGGGGGGGCTGGGCGGGGGTATCCATGGCGGCATCCTGCGCAAAAGAGGAGTTTCCGGCATGGTGCGATGATGGATTAATCTATACAAATACCGTTTTGGTGTAGACCTATCCAATAAAAATATGGATCTCGGGCGCCGCCGGCAGGCGCGCCCCGGGAGGAGACCGATGGACCTGGATCCGCGCTTGTTGCGCTATTTCATCGCCGTGGCCGAAGAGCGCCATTTCAGCCGCGCCGCCGCGCGCCTGCACATTTCCCAGCCGCCCTTGAGCTACGCCATCCGCCAGCTCGAGGACAACGTCGGCGCGCGCCTGCTGGCGCGCACCAGCCGCCACGTCGAACTGACCGCCGCCGGCCAGGTGCTGTACCGCGAGGCCCTGACGCTGCTGCGCCAGGCCGAGGACGTGCGCACGCTGGTGCAGCGGGTCGACGCCGGCCTGCGCGGCCGGCTGCGCATCGGCTTCGTCGGCTCGATGCTGTATCGCGGCCTGCCGGCGCTGCTGGCGTCGATGCGGGCCGAACTGCCGGACGTGGAACATGTCCTGACCGAGCTGAATTCGCACGACCAGATCGAGGCGGTGCGGCGCGGCGAGCAGGACCTGGGCTTCATCCACGCCAACCCGGTGCCGGCCGGCGTGGCGGCGCGCGACCTGCTGGCCGAACCGTTCGTGGTGTGCCTGCCGGAAAGCCATCCGCTGGCCAGCAGGCCGTCGCTGGCGCTGGCGGAGCTGGCTACCGATGACTTCGTGTTTTTCGCCCGCGCCGCCTCGCCCAGCTATTACGAGACCGTGCTGTCGCTGTGCGTGGGGGCGGGCTTCATGCCCGTGATCCGCCACGAAGTGCGCCACTGGCTGAGCGTGGCTTCGCTGGTGTCGCAGGGCCTGGGCGTGTCGATCGTGCCGTCCTGCCTGTCGCGCAGCGGCCTGGCGGGCACGCGTTTCATCGCCTTCGAGCACCAGGCGCGCTCGGTCAGCCAGGTGATCTGGCCGGACGAGGACCGTTCGCCGCTGCAGGAAAAGGCGCTGGCGCTGGTCGAGCGCCAGTTCCTGGCCTAAGGTTTCCGCACCGGCAGGCGCTCTGCGCCGGCCCTAGCGGAACGCCACGGTCTTGTTGCGGTTCAGCAGGATGCGGTGCTCGACGTGGCTGCGCACGGCGCGCGACAGCACCAGCGACTCGATGTCGCTGCCGACCTGGGTCAGGTCCTGCGCCGTCATGGTGTGGTCGACGCGCTCGATGTCCTGGTCGATGATCGGGCCTTCGTCCAGGTCCGAGGTCACGAAGTGGGCGGTGGCGCCGATGATCTTGACGCCGCGCGCATGCGCCTGGTGGTACGGGCGGGCGCCCTTGAAGCTGGGCAGGAAGCTGTGGTGGATGTTGATGGCGCGGCCGTTCAGCGCGCGGCACATGTCGGCCGACAGGATCTGCATGTAGCGCGCCAGCACCACCAGGTCGATCTCGTAGCGGTCCACCAGCGCCAGCACCTGCTGTTCCTGTTCGGCCTTGGTGTCGGCCGTCACGGGCAGGTGATGGAACGGGATGCCGTAGGACGCGGCCAGGCTGGCGTAGTCGTTGTGGTTCGAGACGATGGCGGCCACTTCGGCATGCAGCTGGCCGCTGTGCACGCGGAACAGCAGGTCGTTCAGGCAGTGGCCTTGCTTGCTGACCATGATCAGCAGGCGTTCCTTGCGGCGCGCGTCGTGCAGCTGCAGTTCCATGCCGTACTCGGCCGCCATCTCGTCCAGGCGGGCGCGTAGCGCGTCCGGGGACGCGTCCGCCGGCAGGTCGAAGTGCACGCGCAGGAAGAAGCGGCCGGTCTCGTCATCGCCGAATTGCTGCGAATCCAGGATGTTGCAACCCAATTCGAACAACAGGCCGCTGACGCGGAAGACGATGCCGGTGCGGTCGGGGCAGGACAGGGTCAGGATGTAGTCGTTGTGCTGCATGATTCAGTGGGAAGGATGGGAAGAAGCGTCGTCGGCCAGCCGCGCCAGGGTTTCCTCGGCCAGCGCCAGGCTGGAGGTCAGGCCGGGCGATTCTATGCCAAACAGGTTCACCAGGCCGGGCACGCCATGGGCGGCCGGGCCGGCGATGACGAAGTCGGCGGCGGGTTCGTGCGGTCCGGAGATCTTGGGGCGGATGCCGGTGTAGCCGGGCGCCAGCGCGTCGTCCGGCAGGGCCGGCCAGTAGCTGCGCACGGCGGCGTAGAAGACCTCGGCGCGGGCCGGGTCGAGGGTGTAGTCCTCGGTGCCGATCCATTCGGTGTCGGGGCCGAACTTGGCCTGACCGCCCATGTCGAGCGTCAGGTGCACGCCCAGGCCGGCGTGCTGCGGCACCGGGTAGATCAGGCGCGAGAACGGCGCGCGTCCGGACAGCGTGAAATAGCTGCCCTTGCACAGGTAATCGGTGGGGATGCTGGCGGCCGGCACGCCATCGATGCGACGCGCCAGCGCCGGCGCCTGCAGGCCGGCCGAATTGATCAGCACGTTACAGCTGAGGTTCATGGCGTCATCGCCGCCAAACTGCAGGTCGAAGCCGCCTTCGGGGCGCACCCGGCCGGACACCAGCGGCGTATGGAACACGCACTGCGCGCCGGCATTCTCGGCGTCGCCCTGGTAGGCCAGCATCAGCGCATGGCTGTCGACGATGCCGGTGGATGGCGACACCAGCGCCGCCGTGCAGCGCAGCGCCGGCTCCAGCCGCATGGCGTCTTCGCCGGAAATGAACTGCAGGTCGTCCACGCCGTTGGCGCGGGCGCGCTGCGCGATGCCTTCGAGCTGGGCGGCCTGTTCCGCGCTGGTGGCCACGATCAGCTTGCCCAGCCGCTTGTGCGGGATGCCGCGCTCGGCGCAATAGGCGTACAGCAGGTGCTTGCCGCGCACGCACAGGCGGGCCTTCAGGCTGCCCGCCGGGTAATAGATGCCGGCGTGGATGACTTCGGAGTTGCGCGAACTGGTGCCGGTGCCGATGGCCTCGGTGGCCTCGGCCACCAGCACCTCGCGGCCGGATTGGGCCAGCGCGCGGGCGATGGCCAGGCCGACCACGCCGGCGCCGATGACGACGCAATCGACGTCGGCGCTCACGAGACCTTGCCTCCGGCGCGGGCGCCGGCCGGCGTCAGGTCGAACCCGCCGGCATGAAAGACCAGTGGCGGCTCGCCGTTATACCCGCAACGTTCGACTTCTCCGACCATGATAACGTGATCTCCTTCGACATAGCGGCTGCGGTTGTGGCATTCGAACCAGGCGGCGCAATGGCCGTCCAGCATCGGCGTGCCGCCCGGCGCGTGGTGCACGGTCAGGCCGGCGTAGCGGTCGGGCGTCTTGCCGGTGGCGAAACGCCGCGCCAGCGCGATCTGCTCGGCGCCCAGCACGTTGACCACATAGCGCTGGCACTGCTCGAAGGCGGCCAGCGACGAGGAATTGCGCGACAGGCTCCACAGCACCAGCGGCGGATTCAGGGACACCGAGTTGAACGAACTGACCGTGAGCCCGATGGGGGCGCCATCGAGGTCGGCGGTGGTCACGACCGTGACGCCGGTGGCGTAACGGCCCAGCGCGGTGCGGAAGAAGGCAGCGTCGAAATCAGGGGAGGAGGCTGGCATGCAAGTGATAAATGGGGCGGGCGCCGTGGACGGCGCCCGGCGGCGTCAAGGCGAGAGGCGTTCGATCTTCCAGCCCTGGCCGTCGGCGACGTAGCGCAGGCGGTCGTGCAGGCGCGAGGGCCGGCCTTGCCAGAATTCCATCGCGGTGGGCTTGAGGCGGTAGCCGCCCCAGTGCGGCGGGCGCGGCGGCTGGTCGCCGTAGCGGGCGCGGAATTCCTGCTCGCGGGCTTCCAGTTCGGCGCGGGTGATGGGCTGGCTCTGGCGCGAGGCCCAGGCGCCGATGCGCGAACCGGCCGGGCGGCTGTGGTAGTAGGCGTCCGATTCCTCGGCCGGCACTTTTTCCACCACGCCCTCGATGCGCACCTGGCGCTCGAGCGGCTGCCAGAAGAACAGCAGGCAGGCGCGCGGCTCGGCCAGCAGGTCGGTGCCCTTGCGCGATTCGTAATTGGTGAAGAACGTGAAACCGTGCTCGTCGAACCCCTTGATCAGGACGATGCGGGCGCTGGGCTGGCCGTCGGCGTCGACGGTGGCCAGGGTCATGGCGTTGGGCTCGGGCACCTTGGCGGCCAGGGCCTCGTCGAACCAGCGGGTGAACTGCTCGAACGGGGAGGCGGCGGCCTCGCTTTCCAGCAGCACGTTCTTTTCGTAGCTTTGACGCAGATCGGAGACAGACATGGGGCGAGTGATTCAGCGTTGATAACAAGCAGTTTATACCGCCGAAGAACTCCACCCTTCATTGACCCCGCGCAGGGCCCGGGCAAGTTTTTGCGCCGGGATGCCCCTGGCGCCTGCCGGCAGGGCCTGGCGGTCTGGCGCCAGGCTGGCCTCAGGCGCCCTCGGGCAGGGTGTGGCTGTCCTGTTCCAGGCGCCGGGCGATGGCGTCCAGGCGGGCGTCGTGGATGCCCGCAGCGCGCAGCGCCTGGGCGGTCTGCACCACGTATTCGGTGCAGGGGCCGTAGCGCCCGGCGGCCCGGCGCACGATGGCGAGCAACTCGGCCTCGGGCAGGGCCCGGATGTAGGCCGGATTGTCGCGGTTCATGATGAAGACCAGGGCGCGCACCGGCCCGTCCTCGGTGCTGCAGTTGATCCAGCGCGGCAGGTAGGCGCCGGTGGACATCTCGCGGTCCCACAGGGCCGGGAAATAGGTCGGCACCTGGCTGCCCGACAGGCGGTAGACCACGCCGCGGCAGGAGCCGCCGCGATCCAGGCCGAACACCAGCCCGGGGCATTCCGGCGTGCCGCGGTTGACCCGCGACCACAGGCACAGCGCGCGGTGGTGGCCGCGCAGGGTGGCGAGGCGGCGCTCCTCGAAATCGAAATCGGGACGCCAGATCAGTGACCCGTACCCATATACCCAGACGTCCTCGCCGTCGCGCCAGTGTTCCAGGGCGGTCCGCAGCGAGGCTTGCCGCTCTTCGGGCGTCCACAGGCGGAATGGCAGGCTGGCGCCGGCCACGGGAGGGGGGGGACTGCATGTTCACGACTACGGTTTCCGGTCAGATTCGAGCGGGGGGTTGCGATTGGCCCAGCCTCCGGCCATCAGGGCCACGGAATAGGCCCAGAACAGCGGGGCGACGCCGATGACCGCGCCCAGCGCGCCGAAGGTCAGCGGCAGGGAGACCTGCGAGCCATTGATCAGCGCCATCCGCAAGCCCACGGCTTCGGCGGCGCGGCCCGGCGGCGAATGCTGGTGCAGCAATGACAGCATACTCGGTTGGCAGCATCCCAGCGCAAGTCCCAGGATGAAGGACAGCACGATCAGGATGCTAACGTCGGTGAACAGCGGGTAAAGCATGAAGTCGATGGCGGCCGTGGCCATGGCCACCCGCACCAGCGTCCAGGACCGCACCCGGCGCTGGATGAAGGGCAGTACCAAGCGGATGATGAACGTTGCCGCCGCGAAGGAGGCAAGAATGATGCCGATGGTGGTCGCGGACAGGCCGATGGCGACGCCGAAGATCGGCACCACGAACAGGTGCGTGTCCCAGGCGCCCGACAGGATGGTGTTGACCATCAGGATGCGGCGCAGCGCGGGCACGGCCAGCAATTCGGTGACGCGGCGCCGTTCGGCTTCCTTGGCGCCGGCCAGTTGCGAATCCACCGCGCGTAATTGGTGACGCAGCATGTACAGGCCGCCGGCCGACAGCAGCGGCCCCAGCGTCAGCAGGCCGAAGGCCAGCCGGGTGCCCAGGTTGTCGATCGCCAGGCCGGCGATCAGCGGGCCCGAAAAACCCGAGCCGGCCAGGGCCAGCGACATCAGCGAGAAATTGCGCAGGCGCTGGGTCGGCTCGGCGTGGCCCAGCAGGTCCTGGGTGGCGACCTGGTGCAGCATGAAGCCGATGCCGATGCAACAGGATGCAACCAACAAGGCGAACTGGGTCTGCGACAGGAAGGGCAGCGCGGTGCCGACAGCGACCAGCGTGGTGCCGGTGACCAGCGGGCGGACGATGCCGACCCGGTCGACCCAGCGGCCGGCGCGCACCGAGAACAGCATCGGCAGCACCGCGAACACGGCGACCAGCGTGCCGACCTTGAAGGTCGACAGGCCCATCTGCAGCGCTGTGAGCGAGACGGTGATCCGTCCCCCCGTCAGCGCCACGTGGTTCAGCATGGCCAGCACGCACAACAGCGCCGCCCCGGAAAACTCCGGGGCGGCGCTGTTTGAAGAGGGGGAGGGGGGCGAATTGGACACGGATACGGCTTAACTGCATTCATTCTGTCCCTATCGTCGCGCTATGTCGAGGCATCGTTTTTTTGCGCCGCCGCAATCGGGTTTGGATAGTGGCGACAAGATAGGCGCCATCTATGGACCAACTGGGATGGGGATGGGGCAAGATGGCGTCACGTTCGCGGCATGGGGCGGTCATTCGTGCGCTGCAGCAGATGTATCGTCGATGCAACGGAACAATCGTTCCATTGTCAGGGCCAATGCAAGCCCGCTTTACCGTTTTTCACCCTTTCGCCACAGATTGGCCATGCTTTGGCGCTCCCCGCCGTTTAGGATGTGCGGGCAGTCTGGGCAGGTATCCCCGGCCCGATCCGTACTGAGTTATTCGAGTGGCGGACGATGCATCCGCCGCCCCATCCGAACTGGTTCAATGAAAAAGCCTCGCAGCAAAGTCCAGCGTTACGTCCTGATCGCCGTCGTTCTCCTGCTCATCGCCTTCGGCGTGCGCGCCGCGTTCTTCTCGTCGCCGCCGCCGCCCACCTTCGCCGTGGCCGAAGTCGTCCGCGGCAACCTCGAAGACAGCGTGCTGGCCAGCGGCACGATGGACGCCGTCGAGCGCGTCAGCGTCGGCGCGCAGGCCAGCGGCCAGTTGAAATCGCTGAAGGTGGCGCTGGGCGACCGGGTCAAGAAGGGGCAGCTGGTCGCCGAAATCGACGACCTGACCCAGCAGAACGAATTGCGCAACGCCCAGGCGGCGCTGCAGACCCGCCGCGCCGAGCGCGCGGCCAAGGTCGCCACCCTCAAGCAGGCCGAGCTGGCCTTCCGCCGCCAGCGCCAGATGCTGGCGGCCGACGCCAGTTCGCGCGAGTCCTATGAGTCGGCCGAGGCCACGCTGGGCGTGACGCGCGCCGACATCGCCTCGCTCGACGCGCAGATCGTGCAGGCCGAGATCCAGGTGGATACCGCCAAGGTCAACCTGGGCTACACCCGCATCGTCTCGCCGATCGACGGCGTGGTGGTGGCGGTGGTGACCAAGGAAGGCCAGACCGTCAACTCGATCCAGAGCGCGCCTACCATCATCAAGGTGGCCCAGGTGGCCACCATGACCATCAAGGCGCAGATCTCCGAAGCCGACGTGACCCGCGTCAAGCCGGGCCTGCCGGTGTACTTCACCATCCTGGGCGAGCCCGGCCAGCGCTACCACGCCACCCTGCGCGCGGTGGAACCGGCGCCCGACTCGATCCAGAAGGACGACGCCACCTCGTCGCTGACCTCCTCCAGCTCCTCGTCCACCAGCGCGGCCGTCTACTACAACGGCCTGTTCGACGTGCCCAACCCGGACGAGAAGCTGCGCATTTCCATGACGGCGCAGGTGTCGATCGTGCTGGGCGAGGCGCGCGACGCCGTGGTGGTGCCGGCCTCGGCCCTGGGCAAGCGCGGCGAGGACGGCCGTTACGCCGTGCGGGTGGTGGGCAAGAACAACCAGACCGACACCCGCCAGGTCAAGATCGGCATGAACAACAACGTGCAGGCGCAGGTGCTGGAAGGCCTGGAGGTGGGCGAGCGCGTGGTGTCGGCCGACGCCGCGCCGGTGGCCGCCGCAGCGGGACGCTGACATGGCCGAACCGTTGATTTCGCTGTCCGGGGTACGGCGCGAGTTTCCCGCGGGCGAGCAGACCATCGCCGTCCTCAAGGACATCAACCTGACCATCGAGGCCGGGGAGATGGTCGCCATCGTCGGCGCGTCGGGCTCGGGCAAGTCGACCCTGATGAACATCCTGGGCTGCCTGGACCGCGCCACCAGCGGCGACTACCGCGTCAGCGGCCGCAGCACGGGCGAACTGGATCCGGACGAGCTGGCCGAGCTGCGCCGCGAGCACTTCGGCTTCATCTTCCAGCGCTACCACCTGCTGTCCGACCTGACGGCGCAGGGCAACGTCGAGGTGCCGGCCGTCTACGCCGGCAAGCGCCGCGAGGCCCGGTTGGCGCGCGCCGCCGAGCTGCTGGAGCGCCTGGGGCTGGGCGAACGCACCGGCCACCGGCCGGGGCAGTTGTCCGGCGGCCAGCAGCAACGGGTGAGTATCGCCCGCGCGCTGACGAACGGCGGCGACATCATCCTGGCCGACGAGCCGACCGGCGCGCTGGACACGCACACCGGCCAGGAAGTGCTGCGCATCCTCGAGGAGCTGAACGCCGCCGGCCACACCATCATCCTGGTCACCCACGACATGAACGTGGCGCGGCACGCGCAGCGCATCATCGAGATCAGCGATGGCGAGATCGTCTCGGACCAGCGCAATCCCGACGCCCCGCGCATCGAGGCGCAGCGCGAGGAGGCGGCGCCGCTGCCGCCGCGGCCGGCCTGGCAGGCCTACCTGGACCGCTGCGGCGAAGCGCTGCGCATGGCGCTGCTGGCGATGAACGCGCATCGCCTGCGCACCTCGCTGACCATGCTGGGCATCATCATCGGCATCGCCGCGGTGGTGTCGGTGGTGGCGCTGGGCGAAGGCTCGCGCCAGAAGATCCTGGAAGACATCAGCGAGATCGGCACCAACACCGTCGAGGTGTTCCCGGGCAAGGACTTCGGCGACGAGAAAGCCGTCAACATCCGCACCCTGGTGCCAGCCGACGCCGAGGCGCTGTCGCGCGAATCGTATGTGGACAGCGTCACGCCCGAAGTCTCCACCAGCAGCACGCTGCGTTATCGCAACGTGGCGGTGAACGGTTCGATCCAGGGCGTGGGCGAGCAGTATTTCCGCGTGCGCGCGGTCAAGCTGGCGCAGGGCAAGTTCTTCGACACGACCAGCGTGGCGCGGCGCGCCCAGGAAGTGGTGATCGACGAAAGCACCCGCAAGACGCTGTTCGGCTCGCACACCGATCCGATCGGCCAGATCGTGTTCCTGGGGTCGATGCCGGCGCGGGTGATCGGCGTCACCAAGAAGAACGACACCGTGTTCGGCAACAACGAGACCCTGAACGTGTGGATCCCCTACACCACGGCGCTGTCGCGCGTGCTGGGGCAGCAGCATCTCAAGAGCATCACCGTGCGCGTCAACGACGCCGCGCCGCCGGCGGCGGCCGAGCAGGCCATCACCAAGGTGCTGCTGCGCCGCCACGTGGTGAAGGACTTCTTCGTGTTCAACACCGACGCGATCCGCAAGACCATCGAGCGCACCACCGCGACCATGACGCTGCTGGTGTCGCTGATCGCGCTGATCTCGCTGATGGTGGGCGGCATCGGCGTCATGAACATCATGCTGGTGTCGGTCACCGAGCGCACCCGCGAGATCGGCGTGCGCATGGCGGTGGGCGCGCGGCGCAGCGATATCATGCAGCAGTTCCTGATCGAGGCGGTGCTGGTCTGCCTGATCGGCGGCGCCGTGGGCATCGCGCTGTCGCTGGGCCTGGGCGTGCTGGTGTCCAAGGCCACCGGCGGCTCGTTCCGCATGATCTATTCGACCGCGTCGATGGTGGCGGCCTTCACCTGCTCGACGCTGATCGGCGTGTTGTTCGGTTATTTGCCGGCGCGCAACGCGGCGCGCCTGGATCCCGTCGAGGCCCTGGCCCGGGAATGAGGATGATGAAAGCTGTTTCCCTGATTTGCAACCCCGCCGCGCTGGCCCTGACGCTGGCCCTGGCCGGCTGCGGCGGCCTGCTCAAGAGCGATTACCACACGCCCGCGACGCAGGCCCCGGCCGCCTGGAGCCACGGCGCCGGCGCCGACGCGCCGGCCAACGCGCTGGCCGCCGGCGGCGCCTGGTGGCGCAACTTCAACGACCCCGCGCTCGACGGCCTGGTCGACGGCGCGCTGGCCCGCAACAACGACCTGGCCGCCGCCGCCATCCGCGTGCGCCGCGCCCAGTTGCAGGCCGGCCTGGCGCAGGACCAGCTGATTCCGCAGCTGTCCGGCACCGGCAACGTGACGCGCACGCGCAATCTGCGCGGCGAACGCGAGATCACGCGCACCAACAGCGCCGAACTGTCGATCGGCTACGAGGTGGACCTGTGGGGCAAGCTGTCGCGCCAACTCGACGCCGCCGAATGGGAGGCGCTGGCCAGCGAGCAGGACCGCCAGAGTTCGGCGCTGTCGCTGGTGGGCACCACGGCCACGCTGTACTGGCAGACGGCCTTCATCAACCAGCGCATCGCCAGCAGCCTGGAAAGCATCGCCTACGCCCGCAAGACCCAGGACCTGGTGCGCGCGCAGTACGCCGCCGGGGGCGCCTCGGCGCTGGAACTGGCCGAGGCCGAGCAGACCGTGGCCAGCCAGCAGGCGGCGCACGCGCTGCTGGTGCAGCAGCGCGTGGAATACGTCAATGCGCTGACGATCCTGTTCGATGGCCCGCCCGACCGCGTCATGGCCGATCCGCAACGCCTGCCGCAATACCCGCTGCCGCAGGCGCGCGAAGGCGTGCCGGCCGAACTGCTGGGCCGCCGCCCCGACCTGCGCGCCGCCGAACTGCGCCTGCGCGAGTCGCTGTCGAACATCGACGCCGCGCGCGCGAGCTTCTATCCGACGCTGAACCTGACCGGCGCGCTGGGCAGCACCAGCCCGACGCTGTCGAATGTGCTGCAGAA
Organism: Achromobacter sp. 2789STDY5608615; assembly: GCF_001298995.1. Classification (NCBI taxonomy): domain Bacteria; kingdom Pseudomonadati; phylum Pseudomonadota; class Betaproteobacteria; order Burkholderiales; family Alcaligenaceae; genus Achromobacter; species Achromobacter sp. 2789STDY5608615. Next base: position 33,605 of record NZ_CYTY01000005.1, on the reverse strand, counting down.
CCCGGTGGGCACGCTGACGGGGGCGCTGACGCTGCCGTTCCTGCAATTCAACCGCCTGAACCTGAATCTGAAGGTGTCGCGCACGGATTTCGATGAGCGGGTGGTGAGCTTCCGGCAGGCCTTGTACCAGGCGATGGCGGATGTGGAGAACGCGCTGTCGAACCGGACGCAGTTGCGCCTGCAGGCGGAGCAGCTGGAGGCGTCGCTGAAGGCGGCGCGGGAAGCCGAGCGCCTGTACGAGGTGCGCTACCGCGCGGGGTCGGTGTCGTTGCGGTTCTGGCTGGATGCGCAGGAGAAGCGGCGGACGGCGGAGATCGCGCGGGATGAGAATGCGTTGAATCGGTTGGTGAATCAGGTGAAGGTTTATCAGGCGTTGGGGGGGGATGATCTTGCCGTCATGGCCGGTTCTGGCGCGGGCGCGGCCGATGATGGGATCGCGCCGATAGCGCCCTGAAAAAATGCCCTGGCGTCGGCGAACGATATTGCCGGCGCCAGCGTTGAAACCGGATCGCGTTCGATCCAAGCATCAACTTCGATATCGGCACGGGCAGTTCGCAAACTGACCCGCAGCACTTCGGCCTGTTTTCGAATCGTCGCCCATGCCGTCAGATTCGGACGGTTTCACCCGATGCAATAGAAGACGGAAAGCAGCGTCAGCCGACGCTGAATCATGAAGGCCGTCGCTACAATCTATTGACCGCGCAATACCCCCCCCGCCAGACTGATCACGTTCACTGAAACGGCCGATCACCATCACCGAATGCTCAGAATGAATTTGCGACTGCTGAAGTACTTCGCTGTGTTGGCCGACGAGTTGAACTATCGCCGCGCCGCCGAACGGCTGCATATTGAAATCTCGCCGCTGTCCCGCGCGATTCAATCGCTGGAAACCACCTTGGGGGTGTCTCTTTTTGTGCGCTCCAACCGCGGCACCCTGCTCACGCCGGAGGGGGAGGCGCTACGGGAACACATCCCGGCCATATTCAGTGCAATCGGCCATGCACGCGACAGCGTCCTAGGCGTGGCTGTTGGCAATCGCGGCGCGCTACATATTGCCCTGTCAGAAGGAATGAACCCGACGCGATTGGCCGCGTTGATGGCCGGTTGCCGCGCGGACGAGCCGCGCGTGGTCATCCATTTTTCGGAGGTGCCGTTCGCCCAGCAACTCGCAGGCCTGGACCAAGGCCTTTACGACCTGGGTTTTGCGCCATCCGACCACGTGGGCCGCGGCATCGTGGCTGAACGAGCCTGGCAAGACCCGATCCATGTGATTCTCCCCACCGGCCACCCGCTGCTGGCGATGGAAGTGATTCCATTGAGCGAGGTTCTCAGGCATCCCCTGGTGCTTGGCGATCCGAAGTATTGCGAGGGATGCCGCCGGCAAATCGACCGCTTGATCAGTAAGGGTTCGGCCCAACCTCTCGTGGCGGCGCAGGTGCAATCGACCTATCTCATGCTTTCGATGGTGGCCGCTGGCGTCGGCCTCGCGCTGGTGGGCGCTTCCCAGGCCCTTTCAAACTGGGAACTCGGCATCCTCAGCCGCCCGCTGGCCGAGCCGGCGGCGTTGACGACTTGGCTCCTGCGCTCAACCCGCGTCGCACGCCAGAACGTGACGCGCTTCGTTGAGCGGGTGATTGTCATGCGCGAAGACAGCACCTTCCCACCTTCCCGTGCGCGGTAGACGGCAAGCATCGGCGCGTGAACCCAGCTCGAACACATTTACTCGTTACCTTTTGGGTCCCGCATGTTTCTCATAAGGCAACGTGATGGACCATTCTCCGTTCTAGATTGAAAGATCCAATTCTTTGCCTTTGTAGCGCTTTTTAAAAAGAAGCCCGTGGCATCAATTGTTTTAATCAATCAGGAGCTGCTTGTGCAAGTATCCACTTCAACGCTATCTGGTCCGAGCGGCCCGCTCGGTTTCAACTATTCGTCGACGCAGTTCACCAGCGAAAAAAACGGTGAAGCCTGCTTCACCGAAATCATGGGTTCGGTGAAGCAAAAATATCTCGAAAGTCCAGCAGCGCCGAAGGTGGTGAACTTTTCTGATAAGGCCCTGGCACTGTCAAGTCAAGAAACGGAAATTGAGGATGCGGATCTCGGCTTGTTGGCGTGCTGGACACCTGCTGGGTTGGCACGCTTTGCTAATAACTACACAGAGGCCGAGCAGTATCACCAACTCGATATTATGGTCTTCAATAGCTATTATTCGCCCATCTATGATTGTAGTGAGGCGATGTGCGGAGGTCCAACATATTATTCCACTACGAGAATTTCGGTCACGCCTGAAAGTGAGGCGTTTGATAAACGGCAGCACGATCTATTCTCTGCTCAACAGAGAGCCATGTATGCCTCTGAAATTAGCAAGGGTAGTTCACCAATGGATATTTACAAGAAGATCGGGAAATTGATCTTGTCTCAGCCGGACGGCTTTGCCGACAAATTTGGACTCACGGTGAAATTTCGCGAGAGATTGGATGCTATGTCTCAACTAGAGGCGTATGGCAACTCACCTGAAGGACGTAGCCATTCGCTTTCCCCTAAGTTTGACCATGCTGGCGAGCCAAAGATTGAAAAAAAGTTGATGCAGATGAAGGCCGGACTTTCGCGCAATGCTTTGCTGCAGAAGGCAGATCATCTCAAGCAGGATAGGCAGTATGTCCTGATGAACCTGCTGTACGGAATGGGAAACCCTATGATGAAACCTGCGTCAGGTCACCGGGCGTAGGTCATCAATCTGGAATACTTACCCTGGAACGCCTTTCGGGGGAGTGCTCCGTTAGGAATAATACTCGATGAGTTTCATCGAGTATTTTTTTCGCCACTATTCGGGTGATTTTTGTCTGACCGATTTGGTCATGTGTGTTCTAAAAATTGCAATATATGTGGTCGTTGTTGAGCTCAAATTGAGATGTGGGCCGTCAATTTTCTCACCCTGCCTGTTGAACAAGCTCTCGAAGCATAAGTCGTGTCATGGTGAAGTCGGCATAAGTTGCTGATTGATACGTAGCTCACATACCTCAGGAAATATTTTATGAAAGTTCGGTTGTTGCGTGTTTTGGTGATTACGTCAATTTTGTTTTCGGGCACCGCGTTTGCTGGTGATTATGTATGGTCAACATATAAGAGTGGCGACTACGTATCAAGAAGAGGAGGAACCGCCACGGTTGTGTACCAACCTAGTAATTTTCTAATTTCCCCAGCTGGAAAGACAATCACCGGCGTGCAAATCCAGCTTCAAGATAGTCCCCAGGCAAACGTGTCGATGCGGGCTTGCTACAACGGCCCGCTTGATTGTGTCTCGTTGTCCTATGATGGGCAAATCTCCAAAGCTTTTAACGGTAAGCCAGCAGATAAGCCATTTACGGTGACATATACAGGTACCGGCGTTGGGCCGTATCCGCGTTATATCCTTGCCACGATGGTGGTTTATTACAGCGATTAACTAAATCCTTGGGTAGCGAATTATCGTGGATCCGACGATAAGTCGCTATAAATCTATTCGAGCCTGTTCTTGACTATATGACTGATGCGGATTCCAGAGACGTCGGGTGATCCGCTTATTCAAATCAGACATCTCAGTCATGTCTATTGCATGGGCGATCAATCCTTAAGCGTACTGTGCGACATGACGCTCGAGATCCATCCCGGTGAAACCTGCGCGCTGCTTGGGGCGTCCGATTCCGGCAATCGTACCTTGCTTGGCAATGCTCGACCGGTCGTCGGCGGTCATTGCCTTCGAGTTGGGAGCCCATGCATTACCTTTTCGGTCCAGCACGTTTCCAATAAGGCAACATGCTAGGTCACGAACTGCTCTAGATTGGAAAGACCCAATTCCCTGCCATTTGTACCGTCTTTGGGCGAGATGCCGATGGCATCAATGGTCTGAATCAATCAGGAGCTGCTTGTGCAAGTATCCAATTCAACGTTGTCTGGTCCGAGCGACCCGCTCGGTTGCTACTATTCGTCGGCCCGGCTCACTAACGACGCGAATGGGAAACCCCATTTCACCGAAGTCATGGGTTCTGCGGAGAAAAAATATCTCGAAAGCCCTCCGTCATCGAAGACTGTGGCCTTGTCTGATAAGGCGGTGGCGCTGTCAAGCCAGGAGACCGAAGATGAGGATGCGGATCTTAGCTTGCTGGCGTGCTGGACACCGGCTGAGCTGGCGCGCTTCACCAGGAACTATACGGAAAGCGAGCGGCTCGAGGAACTGGATATTATGGTTTTTAACAGTCAATATTCGCCAGGATGCGATTGCAGTGAGCTTACTGCAGATGGTGGCCAGATTTACTATGCGACTACGAGGATTCCGGTTACCCCAGAAAGTGAAATTGTCGATAGGCGGCAATCGGATACGTTCGTTGCGCAGTTGAAATCCATGTATAAGGCCGAAAGGAACAAGGGCAGCTCAGCGCTGGATATCTATAAGAAGATCGGAAAATTGATTCTGTCTCAGCCGGATGATTTTGCTTATAAGTTCGGATTCAGTGTCACGTTTCGCGAGAGGGTGGAGTCCATGCAATGGGGAGGGCGTGCTAACCCGGTCGAACGGCAGCACGGTGAGTTGTTTACCCGTAGTCATGCTGCTTCAGACGAATCGGATGTCGCGATGTTGACAAAAATGAAGGATAGGTTTTCGCACAACAAGCTGCAACAGAGAACACATGATATGGAGCGAGACAGGCAGCATCAACTGATGGACCTGCTGTATGGGAAAGTGAACCTTAAGTCGAAACCCGCAGGTCGCCGGGTGTAGATCAGGTTCTTCCGAAAAATGCGCACGTCGCATTTTTCGGAAAGGCGTCGGCAGAGGGATTTGCCGAGCCTAATGAGATGGTCAGCCCGAACCCCGCTTGGCGTAGCGCTTCGTGGGTATTCGGCTGACCATAGCTTTTTATGGCTAGGGTAAAAACCATATTTTTCTGACCGATACGGTAACGCGTGTTCCCAAAATAGCAATAAACGACGCCGTTGCTGCGTTCAAATTGATGTGCAGGTTGTCAACCTGTCCACCCCGTATGTTGTCAAGCTGAAAGCAAGTCATCTAAGGGGGCATCAATCGGTGATTGATGCGTAGTTTCATACCTAGCCCTGGAGAGATACCATGAAAACCCCATTGCTGCGCGCATTGGTTATTACTTCGCTTTTTTTCTCCGGCAGCGCGTTTGCCGGTGATTATGTGTGGTCCACCTATAAGAGTGGCGATTATGTGTCGAGAAGAGGAGAAACCGCCACGGTTGTGTATCAACCCAGCAACTTCATGGTTTCGCCTGTGGGAAAGACTATCACTGGTGTGCAAGTCCAGCTTCAAGATAGCTCGCAGGCAAATGTATCGATGAGCCTTTGCTATAACGGATCGTTCGAGTGCTATCCGATAGCCTATGACGGGAGAGTCTTCACAATGTTTAATGGCAAGTTGGCAGATAAGCCGTTTACTGTGAAATATACCGGTACCGGCCTCGGTCCATATCCCCGTTACATCCTCGCCACGATGGTGGTGTATTACAACGATTAAGTAAGCCTAAGCGATAGCGACTTATCGCAGATCTGGCGATAAATCGCTGTCGAGCATGTTGGGTGCGATATGGGTATTGTGAGCCGATGCAAATCGCATGTGCAACGCGCTCAGCACCCAACTTTCATATTACGCATGCCAGCGGTGCCTATGGCATGGGCGGCCCACCTTGTGCTCTGTGTGGTGCTCTGGGCCCAGGTTATTCATCTATTTGCTGGGTGCTCGGAAGTCACGTCGGCAGATCGGCATCGTCAACTTCTGTGTAAGCCATGATCCACGCATTAAAGCCGCCAACACCTGGAGATCCACTCGCGTGTTGCCCTTTTGGTATCACGCCTTTCTCATAAAGCAACGCGAGGACTACTCGCTGTTTTAAATTGGAAGATAAAATTTCTCGCAGGAGTTTTCAATGAAGATATCTACTTCAACGCTAGTTGGCCCTCGCGCTCTGCTCGGAGTAAAAGATCCGTCGACGCGCCTCGCTACGGATGTGACTGATGAATCTACTTTCACCGACGTCATGGGTTCGGTTAAAGAGAATCATCTTGAAAGCCCGTCGGAATCGAAAGCCGTGATTCTGTCCGATGAGGCATTGGTCCTGGCAAATAAAGAAGCGGACGAGGACGCTGATCTCAGTTTGTTAGCGTGCTGGACACCAACTGAGTTGGCTCGATTTGATAGAAACTATACTGAGGAAGAGCGGTTTCAGCGCCTTGAGACTATGGCTTTTAATAGCGGATACTCTCCTGCGCATGATTGCACAGAGGCCATCTATGGAGGGCCGACTTATTATACGACCACGAGAGTACTTGTAACCCCTGAAAGTGAAGTTATCGATAGGCGACAGTCCGAGGCGTTCGTTGCCCAGTTGCAATCCATGTATAGAGCAGAAGTGGGGAGGGGTAGTTCGGCAATGGATATTTACAAGAAGATTGGTAAATTGATTTTGTCTCAACCCGATGATTTCGCTTATAGATTCGGATTTAGTGTCAAGTTTCGAGAGACGGTGGAGTCCATGCCTCAGTGGGGGGGGCTCGTGGCAATCCGTTCGAAGGGCGTGATGATTCCTTTTCGCTCAGGTATGCCCCCCCTGATGAATCGGGCGTCGATACGCTGGTAAAAATAAAAGGGGGGATATCACAAAAGACCGTAATGCAGAAAGCCCATGACATGGAACGGGATAGGCAATATTTTCTGATGGAT